>JAFGEK010000096.1 GCA_016931625.1 Deltaproteobacteria bacterium
AAATCTTATATTTAAAAGCATAAAAAAGATCTCTCACTACGTTCGAGATGACACCCATGTTTCGCCAGTATTTATTGAGAACTTACTTTTTATGCTTTACAACTGTCAGATTTATATGTTATATATCTGACATTATGCATGCCAGTTCTCATATTCGCCAACACATTAATAAAATAGCTCTGGGTAAACCGTTTCTATCTTCTATTTTTCTTAAGTATGGTAAACGAGCCACTATTGACCAAACGCTTTCGCGTTTAGTTAAGTCAGGCTTTATTGAACGTGTTGCTCGCGGTGTCTTCGTACGCCCCAAAAAAAATGCTTTTATAGGTACAGTACCGCCAACTCCATTTAAAATAGCTGAAACTGTGGCTAAAACCGTTGGAGCTAAAATTAGTATAAACGGGGCCGAGGCTTTGCGTCGTTTTGGCTTGTCTACACAAACACCAACCCAAGCAGTTTTTTACACTGAGGGGCCGACTAGAAAACTAAAATTTGGCAAATTAAAAATCATCATAAAACATGTATCTCCACGCAAGCTTGTCTTAGCTCATAGGCCAGCAGGTCAAGCAATTACGGCGCTTTGGTATTTGGGTAAACGCGGGATTACAAAAAATATAGTCGAGCAAATTATTGCTAAGCTTGAACCAAGCGAATTAAAGGCCTTGCATGCTGCTCAAGCAACCATGCCCAGTTGGATGTCTGATGCTGTGGTATCTTTAAAACAAACATAATAATAATGACTACAAAATATTTTGATCTCGATCAAAAAATGTTATCAGAGCATGATATCGGAAAAAGTGCGTTATCTGATATACAATTACTTAAAAACGTTGTTGCTCATAAAAAAATATTTTTTAGTTCTTCACATTCAAAATATGATGATTGTTTAAATGGTAATTTCATTTTAATTCCAAAGGATACAATGCTAGATGAATTAAATAAAGATTATAAAAAAATGATTAATAATGGCATGTTTATACATGAACCGCCTTCTCTTGATACTATATTAAAAAGCTTAAAAATTATTGAACAACAAATTAATGATGCCACTTGCAAACGCTAATAGTTGCTAAATAATTTTGTGGTAGTTTATTATCCATTCGCGGATTTTCTCAGCTGTATCTATACGATCTTCACCACCAGCATTAATGACATCATACAAAACTTGTGTAGGGTCAGCTAATTTTACTATCACACTCTTAATTTTTCGCTCAAGCGGTCTAGTAGCAATTGAATCAAAAAATATTCCATTGCTACAAAGAATTGAAAATGAAATATTAACAAAGGCACAAGAGTTTGATCTATTCTCACCCAATGAATTAAGAGATATTGAACAACTTAAAGAAGATCGCAACCTTTGCGCTCACCCAGCATTAAATAACGAAGGCTCTATCTTTCAACCTACTCCTTAACTCGTAAGAAGTCATCTTGTTCATGCAGTACATCATTTACTCGCTCACAAACCAGTGCAAGGTAAAAGCGCGCTTGAACGTATATTAATCGAATTATGTCGGGATACCTTTCCTTTAGAACAAACCCGCCGCATCTAAGGCCGCGCCAATTGTAGCGACCCCAACCAATTCAATGTCTGCGGCTTTGCCGCGCCAGCGTTTAAGATCAACATCGGGCACTAAAACTCGACGAAAACCAAGAGCGGCGGCCTCGGCGGTTCGTGCTGCTAGTTGCCCAACTGCTCGTACTTCACCTGATAAACCAACTTCACCTATGGCAACGAGATCAAATGGTATGACTTTTTTGCTCGTGGTCGATGCCAAAGCTAACATCACCCCTAAATCAAGAGCGGGTTCATTAATGCGCAAACCACCGGCTAAATTGACATAAACATCTAAGGCAGAAGTAGCAAAACCACTGTGACGCTCTAACACCGCGCACAACATAGCTACACGCTGTGCGTCGATACCGATAGTCGTGCGACGAGGGTTACCATATAATGTTGGACTGGTAAGCGCTTGTACTTCAAGCAATATAGGGCGCGAACCTTCTAGTGAAGTAACTACTGCTGCCCCTGAACCTTGAGCGCGTTGTGATAAAAACAACTCAGAAGGATTAGCCACCGGGGTTAGCCCTTCAGCAAGCATTTCAAAAATGCCTATTTCTTGCGCTGAACCAAAGCGATTTTTATGTGCACGTAAAATCCGATAAGGGCCGCTGCGTTCGCCTTCAAAATAAAGCACCGTATCTACCATATGCTCCATTACTTTAGGCCCGGCGATAGCACCTTCTTTAGTAACATGACCGACAACAAACACACAAAGGTCGGTGCTTTTTGCTAAGTTAAGTAAACGCTGAGATACCGCACGGATTTGGGTAACCGAACCAATCGGACTGCTTACTTCACCAATACCCACCGTTTGCACAGAATCGACTATTAATACCCGTGGATTTAACTCACGCACTGATGCTTCGACACTTTCAAGATTGGTTTCGGCAAGCAGATAAAGCTCAGAAGCTGTAATACCTAAACGAGCCGCGCGCATCTTTACCTGTTGTGGTGATTCTTCGGCACTCACATATAAAGCGCGTTCACCTTTGGCAGTAATGCAACCTGCAGCTTGTATTAGTAAAGTAGATTTGCCAATACCTGGGTCACCACCAACCAGTATCAACGCCCCTTTTACTAAACCGCCACCAAGAACTCGGTCAAATTCAATTAAGCCAGTACTTAATCTGGTGGTACCCGCATCAGCTACATCATTTAGTAATACTGCTTTATTGCTAAAGGCCCCCTTAGACGTTGGAGCACTAAGGTTTGAGTCGATAACTTCTTCGACTAAAGTGCTCCATTCACCACAGGTCGGACAACGCCCCAACCATTTAGGTTCGCCATGACCACAAGATTGACATATGTAGACCCTTCGGGCCTTTGCCATAATATTATTTCCCCCAATTAAAAATTTTAGCCTTCGTCTGGGTTTGCACTTTGACGACTATCAGCAAAAAGGGCGGGATTAAGTTCAACTCGTGCTAGTGAGCGCAAATGCTGCATCCACTCTTGAAAAACGCGATTTCGTTTAGACCAAAGTGCTTGTTCGCGTAACGAGTCTTTTTCACTTTCAAATTTAGTAACATCTGGAGTTTCACGGTCTTTTAAAACCATCACATAGTACGCTTTGCCAACTTTATAAGTCTTAGGCGCAATAGGCGCTTCTTTGCTTAAAGTAAAAACTGCATCTTTTAGTTCAGGAGCTATACCAATTTGCGGTAATGCTTCTTGCGTTTTGGTAATCCACTCTGTTTCATGGCGCTGCAGCGTTATATCAGGTTTATCTTTTTTATCGTTTGTCTTCTTAGCCATCTTTTCTTTTGGCTCGTTTTTGGTTTTGCTTGAATTTATAGTGAGGGTTTCAAACTTTTGGCCATTTTTTAATTTTTCTAATAATTCTTTAGCCGCAACAGAAAGCTGTTGATCTACCGAGCGTTCCCGCAAAATACTTGCAGCCACCTCATTTTGTACTTCGGCTTGTGGCTTTAATTGCGATGGTTTGATCGCCACTAACTGAATTAAATACAAATTATCACTTGAACGCACCGGCTCTTTGACTATTTCATTGGCTGCTAAAGAAAATATTGCTTTTTCGATTTCGGGGGCTAAATCACCACGTTTATGCCAACCGAGATCACCGCCTTTTGCCTTAGTGGCATCATCTTGTGAAAATTCTTGGCATAGCGCTGCAAAATCAGCACCAGAAGAAATTTGCTCTTTTAACGTTATTAATTTAGAGCGCAAACGTGCAATATCAGCCTCAGAAGCATCTTTTGCAACATTTAACACTATTTGTCGTGCTTGACGCTCTTCGGCAGTACGATAAAGAGCTGCATCAATTTGGTAACGATCGCTAATGGCTTGCGGTTCACTTTCAATAAGTTTCTTAATTTCAGCAGCGGTCGGTTCAACAAGCTTTGCACTAGCAACATCGAATTTTACATACTCGATTTTAGCGCGATCATGATTACGCATATAATCATCACGTAATTCATTATCATTTACGGTTACACTATCTTGTAAAAATTGTGCCACTTTTTGAGCTAATAATTCATCGCGGCGCTCTTGCTCAAAACGCTGTACCGAAGTGCGAAAATTACGTTCAACAAAATTACGATAGTCAGAGACATCAACGTCTTTAACCTTATATAAATTATGCAAATATTCGAGTAACTCAGCATCAGAAACCCGCAGACCCAAGCGCTCAGCCTCTCTAGCAAGCAGCTTGTTATTAATAAGGCCATCGATCACTTGATGGTGTAAACCCATTCTTTGGGCCATCTCTTCAGTAAAATCAAAATTACTAGCCTGGGCGCGGCGTCGCATCTGCTCAAGCTGATGGCTGTAGGCAATGGCAAAATCCTGTTGCGCAATATATTCGCCATTAACCATCGCGGCATAACTAACCGCGCCACCATTGTGACAACTTCCTGAGCCTGGCCCGAAGTTGACGGCAAAAACAACTATAATGCCCGCAAAAATTAAATAAGTGATCCAAGATTTCTGATGTCGTCGGATTATATCAAGCATGAGTTGCCCTATAACTCGTCAAAGCAAAATCGGGCAAGAGTTTGTAATACATCAATATGAACTTATACCTCTTGCCCAAAATGCATCTATATGAAAAAAAGCGCATGCGTAGGTGAGAGACATGATTATTGCTGAACATATTTCTAAATATTACGGTGCCAAGGTGGCTGTTTCTGACCTTACTTTTTCTATAAAAAAAGGTGAGGTTGTTGGTCTACTTGGGCGTAATGGTGCCGGAAAAACGACAATCTTAAAAATTCTCAGCGGCTTATTAGTACCTACTGCTGGGCGCGTACGTATTGCTGATATCGATTTGCGCGATAATCCAGAGTCATTACGGGCACAAATTGGCTTTTTGCCGGATACGCCGCCGCTATATCCCGAAATGAGCGTTACTGATTTTTTAAGTTTCGTGGCGCGAATCAAGGGTTTGCGTGGACCGATAAACGATAATGTTGAGCAAGCCTTAATAGCTGCTGATCTTGAATCAGTACGTAATGATCGCATTGACACTTTGTCACAGGGTTTTCGTCGACGCGTTGGTATAGCTCAAGCCGTAGTTAATAAACCAGCTTTAGTATTGCTTGACGAGCCAACTTCAAGTCTTGACCCAGCGCAAGTTGTACATATGCGCCAATTAATCCGTGGTTTGGCTCATGAACATACTATTATCGTTTCAAGCCACCTGCTTTCTGAAATAGAAAAAACTTGTGATCGTTTATTACTACTCGATCAAGGAAAAATAATTGCAGAGGGTAGTGAACAAGAGTTGGCACGTAAAATTTCAGCAGCGATCAATGTTGCAATTGAAGTTCGTGGCAGTAAAACCGCGCTTGAACAAACTCTCAATAATATAGCTGATGTTAAACGACACACTATTCTTAGTGATACTAACGGAATAATCCAAGCGAAAGTTGAATTAGATCACGATATTCGTGAAGAACTATCTAGTGCCGTCATTAAAGCTGGATTGGGGCTACGTCGTATTGAAGGTGATCATATTGAACTTGAAGATATCTTTATGTCTTTAACTACGACTCCAAACACTGATGAGGTAGCAAAATGAGTAATGTTTGGTACCTGCTACGACGTGAGCTTGGTGTATATCTACGCTCACCTGTCGGTTACATTATGATAGCTGTTGCCTTGGGGCTTGAAGGTTTAGCTTTCAATGCTTTCGCCCTTATCGGGCAACACAAATCAAGTGAAGTCTTAGAAACCTTTTTCTTTTGGTCTGGTGGCATAACCGCTGCGGTTAGCATCTTTGTAGCCATGCGGTTAATTGCCGAAGAACGTCAGAGTGGTACGTTAGCGCTATTAGCAACATCCCCATTACGCGATTGGCAAATTGTCTTAGGTAAGTTTTTAGGTGGAGTAATATTTTTAGTCGTACTAAACGCCTTATCAATCTACATGCCGCTTCTTATTTTAGTGCACGGTAAAATTTCGTTAGGCCATCTCTTTGCAGGTTATTTAGGCGTAATTTTATTTGCCAGTAGTACGTTAGCTTTGGGATTGTTGTGTTCGGCAGTTTCACCTAATCAACTAGTTGCCGTAATCCTGGGCAGCGGCGTGGTGCTTATATTTATCCTTTTATGGGCCTTATCAAAAATTGCCGACCCTCCGCTTGAAGATATTCTTGCATATCTATCCTTGCATAATAAGCACTTTCGCCCCTTTATGCGTGGGCTTATTAGCGTACAAGATTTAGTTTTTTATTTATCACTTATCTATGTTTCTCTCACTATGACCACCCGTGTTCTTGAAACCCGGAGGTGGCGTTAGCCATGATACGAAAATCTCCACTTCTTCATTTTTTTCTTGGTCTAATGGCGATTTATATCGCCATGCGCACTCTTAACGATAACGCTCGTTTATTTACATTATTCGCCGGCGGCGCCCTTTTAATATTTGCCATACTGCTTGCGATATTACGAATAATAAGACACACAAATGAAACCAATAGAGAAAGCCGTGCCGCCGCTAGCACCGCGCTTTGGGCATATGGCATATGTATTTTTGGTCTTATAATTTACGCAATCGCACACAATTTTTTTGATAGCGCACAATATGCCAATATTCGTGCGGTGTATAATGTTGCATGGCCGTTCATTATATTATTAGGCCTTATTCCTGCCCTGGCGATTGAATTAGCTATAGCTAGTATGACCGGCGCGCCAATGCTTGAGTTATGGCGGGTAAAGCTGGCAGCACGCTCAGCTCGTATAATTGTCTATTCTTTCATTGTATTTGCCGCACTAAATTACACTGCCTCACAATGGAATCGCAAAATCGACCTTTCTTATTTTCACATTTCGGCAGTAAGCGATGCCACCAAAAACTTAGTCGGTAATTTATCAGAACCGATACGTATATTGCTATTTACGGTACCTTACAATGAAGCAATGGAACAAGCTCAAGAATATCTGCAATCATTAGCTAATTTAAGTCCGCAGATAAAACTTGAAATTGTCGATCAAGCTCGTGCTCCCGATTTGGCTAAAGAATTTAAAGTGCGCAATAACGGTAATATTGTCTTTGCTAAAGGTAACCTTAATGAAACGTTAGCTATTGGGCTCGAAATGGAATCGGCACGCCACAAATTACGCAAGTTAGATAACGAGGTGCAACAGCGTTTGCTTAAATTATCACGACCGCCACGAACAATTTATTTCACTACCGGTCATATGGAACGTGATTTTAGTGCTAGTACTAGCGAAGAAAAACTACCAGGTTTATCAAATCTTAAAATGATTTTAGAATCTTTGGGCTTAACTTGTAAACGCTTAGGTATTGCTGAAGGTTTAGATCGTGAAATCCCAAAAGATGCAGGTTTAATAATCATTGCTGGTCCCATTGAACCATTTTTACCAAGTGAACGTATTGCTATAAAAAACTATCTTAATGATGGCGGTCGCCTTTTAGCACTTTTAGATCCAGACCATGGAGTTAGTGAAGATGAATTATTAGCTACTTTGGGTATGCAAGTAACTAAAGCATTAGTTGCTAATGAACGTGCTACTGTGAGAATTTCGGGGCGTGGTAATAGTCCATATAATTTTGCAACTATTCGCGCTTCTTCGCATCCTTCGGTAACCACACTAAGTAAAGCCGCTGGCAGACTTGCGGTTGTCTTTTTGGGTGCGGGAGCTATTGTTAAAACTGCACCTGATGATAAAGAACTGAAACAAAATTTCACTATTCACAGCACAACTGACAGTTGGCTTGATCTAAATAATAATGGAAAATTTGATAAAGACCGTGAAAAGCATTCAATCAGTGAACTAGCTATTGCAATTGAAAAAGAAATATCGCCGGTAAAAAATCCAAACGGCAAAAACTCTGATACAAATCATTCAAACAACAAAATCATGCGCGCCATTGTGGTTGGCGATGCTGATGTTGCTGCTAATGGTGTCATTGGTAATATGGGCAATGCCTATTTTATGCTAGATAGTATTAAATGGTTGGTGGGTGAAGAAGAGTTAGTTGGACCAACAACCAGCGAAGATGATGTCGCAATCGTACATAAACGCAGTGATGATACGGTGTGGTTTTATGGCGTTAGTTTTGCTGCTCCTGCCATTATCCTCACTTTAGGGCTATTTACGATACGAATAAATAAAAAGCGGAGACAATCATAATGCAACGCGCGAATTTGGTTCATGGTGGTCTGGCAATTTTTGCGATTAGTCTCGCTTTAGTAGCTTGGCAAAAACCAACTGCTAATTCAAATAATTCAGACATCAAGATAATTTCTGGTGAACCTGAACAAACGCAAGAAATAAATTGGGTTGATGATCAAGCTAGCATCAGTATTAAACGCCATGATAATAGTATTAAGGTTGCTATTACAAAAAAACCAAAACCTGCAGCTACCCAAGAGCAAAAAACTACTACTGAGGTTTATCCCGCCAATGAAAAAGCCCAAGAACTTTTTTCAGCTTTAGTACCATTCAGTGCTGCACGAGATCTTGGTATTGCCACAGATGCAGAGCTTGTAAAATTCGGATTAGTAGATCCGAAAACTAAACTCTCATTGCATATTGATAATAAACAACACGATATTCAAATCGGAAATAGTGCTTTTGGTTCTGGCAGCACTTATGTAAAAGCTGCCGATAAGCATGTATACCTAGTAAAAACCTCTCTATTTAACAATTTTAAAGGGGTGGGCAATGGACTTATCGAACGACGATTAATTATTGCAAAGCCTGATACAATTGAGAAGGTAATAATTTATAGCGATTCAAAAAAACGCGAATTAATTCAACATTTCGCGGAGAATCGTAAAAAAACTTTTTTTGCCGACCCTGCTGAACCTGAAACACAACTCAAACAAGCTACCAATTGGTTAGATCGCCTAATGCAAACACGAATAAATGGTTTCGCAGATCAAGTTCCTGCTACCTTGCCAGCTCTACGTGTTGAGTGGTTTGACGATAAAAAATCTCTCGGAAATATTAGTATTTGGGCTGCTGAAAACAATAGTGCAATCGCCAAAGATAGTGACTATGATGCACCTGTGAAAATCTCTAAAATAACCGCCGACTCCCTAATAAAAGATATCAGCTCAGTATTAAACGAATCGCGTTGATAATAATGTTAGCTCGCGATAGCCTTAAAAGTATATATGTTTTTAAGCTAGTTAATGGCTATTGGGATATATTAGAACAAGGAACTACTTTTAATATATTGTTACCATCTTTAGCTTGTAAGCATTAAGCGCAGCGACCTTTTAATTACCTTTATTAACGCCGATACCCCACTTGCAGTTTAAGTTCGTTGAGACGTTTTTGCAGTTCTAAAACATCAATCGTTGCATATTTTGCTGGTAACATCTTGCGATTTGATGCTTCAAATACTGCAATGAGTTCCATATATTCGAGCATATTTGTATCACGACTTGGCAAGTAATCACGAATAGCATTAGTAAAATGTTCAGCAGTAATTACCACTTCTTTTGCATATTCCCCAGCCAATAATACCACCGCTTCAATCTCAGCGTTTGAGTAACCAACTAATTTTTGGGATACTGCTTGGCGATCTTGAGGAAAAACTACTTGAGAATTGAAGTCGTTTTTCTTTATCTGGGCTTTAACTACAGCCTCAACTTCTTCTGTGGTTTGTGGATACAGAAAAGGTATTTTTTTATCAAGTCTGCCAGCTCGTTTAATATCAACATCGAGTTTATCCGGACGGTTGGTCATTAAAATAAACAATACTCGACCTCTATTTGCAGTATCAGACATAAATTCTTTAATGCGTCCGATTACTCTTGAACTAGTACCACCATCACTTTCACTTGCTTGATTGCCAAAAGCTCGATCACCTTCATCAATTATTACGATTACTTGGCCCATAGCTTTTATTACCGATAATATTCGCTCAAGATTGGCTTCAGTAGCACCAACCCATTTTGAGCGAAAACTTTTTAATTTGATTGCAGTAAGCCCTGTTTCTTTTACAAAAGCTTCAGCTACAAAAGTTTTTCCTGTACCCATTGGTCCAGTAAATAATAACCCCATGGGACAACGACTATTACGACCTTCTCGCATGTTTGTCGCAATGGTTTGGAGTTCATTTTTTATTTCTGCAATTCCACCAACGACACTAAAATCATGTTGACTATCTACGAATTCAATCAATCCAAAACACTCGCGCTCAATAATTTCGCGCTTACGTTTATAAATTAAACGTAGCAAGTCACCTTTACCTTCATCATCAGCAGGTGATTGTGCTTCTGGGGCAACAAGGTTTTTAATCTCTTCATTACTCATGCCCGTTGTGATCTCAGCAAGTTTTTTTGCGCGTGTTTCAGCTGACAATGTATTGCCTAACAATGCTGTAATAAATCGTTCGCGCTCTAATTGCAGGGCTGGATCATCGGGACCATGCGGCAAAGGTTCTAATAGTGCCTTGATTTGTACATTCTTAAGCCCCGCGGTAACTTCTACCAATCTTTGTTTAAAAGCTTCATCATATTTAGAGGCAATTTTTTCAATTACCATAGCACGTGTAAGTGAGTCCGGCAGTGGTACATGTAAGGTAGCACATTTTGGATTTGATACGATCTTCGGATTTAATTCGCTAAGATTTTCTGTTACTAAAAGTACCATATTGTCTGATTGCTCAATGAGAGGTGACATCGACCAACGATGTAACGCTACTATACTTTGACGATCACTATCTGAAAAAAAGTTTGCATCACCAACAGGTAATACCATTTCGGCATATTCGAAAATAAGCGCCACTTTTTTTTTGTTATGTAGTATTTTTTCAATGGCTGGTAAAATTTTGGTTGGTGATTTTTCTAATATTAAATCTTCAAGTTCACTGATGGCAAACGTTTTTTTAACAAACTTAACCCCTGAATAAATATTATATTGCATAATTATTTCGCGTGATGGAGTTAATACTATTTTACTAAGAAAATCGGCGAGACTATAAAAAGTATCTTCATAAAAAACTAAATCATGCACATTACCATGCAATACAAATTCGCTGGCTTCTCCTTTGAGATAGCGCCTTTTTAATTCTTCTGCAAAACTTGGCCAATTTGGCTTAGTCTGTGGCATGGTAATAGCCTTTCTTGATCGAAAATTCTTTTTTCATTCATACTGATATTGGCTTTAGTATTTATAAAAAAAACGTTCACGATGAAAGTGTTCATTCATGGTACTGATGTAGGTTTTTAACAGACAATTTTTATAAATCATAACTCACCGTAATTATTAATATTTCTAAATATACAAATAAATTTTCCTAACCATAATCAAAAAATGGTACGTTTATAATATTAAGAGTTTGGTGAACTACAAAACTGTAACATGGTAACCAACGTGGAAAAACAAAAAGGTAGAGTATTAGTAATTGATGATGACATCTTAGTACTAAAGTTACTCAAACAAAGGCTTGAAAAAGCTGGTTTTGAAGTAGCTACTCGCAATGAAGCACTTGGCACTTTAAAAGCTATCAATGATTTTGCACCATCTATTGTTATTGTTGATTTAAAGATGCCTGCAGTTAATGGTGACGCTTTAAGTGAATTAGTTCGCAAAAATACTAACATCCCAGTTATCTTACATTCATCAGAACCATTGATAGTATTGCAAGAAAAGGCACGTACAAGCGGCGCCATTGGAGCAATAACCAAAACCTCTGATGATGCATTGTTTCTCGCTCAATTTGATAGATTATTTACACGTTCAAAAACATCCATGAGAAAATCAGCGGATTTAAATTCATCAAAACATATAATATTTAATGAGGACAAAAAAGAAAAATTATAAATATTTAAATATCTAAATATCTAACGTATTAAATTATATGCTTAAGGAGTACTCTTATGAAGATCGAGGGACGACAACCTGATCTTCCCGAAACTAAAGAGCAAAACGAAGTTGATATGCACCAATTTTTGGTGGTCAAACTAGCTAGCGGTTTATATGCCTTTGCTGCTCAAAACGTAGTTCATGTAGCGTTGCCATTAACTCCTATGCCAGTACCAACAGCCCCAACATTCATATTAGGAATAATTCATATACAAGGGCGATTTATTGCTGCTGTCGATTTTCAACAATGGCTACAAGTATCATCACCTGTATCTCAAGACACCCCAGATATTAATTCTATTCATAATAACAATAATGCTCGCCTCGTTGTTATTGAAGGTACGCAATCAGCAATTGCGATTTTAGTAGACTCCGTTGTTGGACTACAATCAATTGCTGCAAACGCTATTCATACTACCGTGGGAGATGTTGCAGACAACCATAATGGGACTCTTATTGGCAGAGTAGGGATATTTGATTCCTCTAATGGTCCAACGACTATATTAAATACTAATGAAATTATCGCCTCACTAATTAATCAACAACAAACAAGTAATAACAGCTAGGGAGCAGTTAATGTCAGACAATGCTGATTGTTTGCTGCTTAGCTTTGCAAACCATCGTTATGTTGTTGTTGCTGATGAAGTAAAAAATATTGCATCAAGCCTAGAGGTCCTCTCATTTAATTCTCCCTCAACTTTTATTAGCGTTGATACTCTACTACACGAGAACAAAAATACCTCAAATTACCAACGTGAATATTGGCTGCAAGTGATCATTAAAGAAAAACCCACCTGGTTATGTACTCATGCAAATATTGAAGTCATTTCTCTTGATGTAAGTGGATTTTTTCAGCTGCCGGCATTACTTCGTCTCTGTGGTTGTGCGCCATGGATAAAGGGTATCGTAGTATTAAATGTAAATCATTCACAAAATGATCCCATACAATTAGCGATATGGATTGAGTTATCTGCAACACCCGAAAGTATTGATACTCATCGGAGTGTAAGATGACCTCAATGGAACAAGCTCGCATAGAGTTATTGCAAGAATTTCGTCGTTCTGTGCATGAGCGTGTCGAACGTATAACTTTTTCTTGGATAACCATAGAAAACGAGCCGGAAAATCAAGAACTCCTAGAAGGATTGCTTCGCGAATTGCACACCCTTAAAGGTGAAGCAAAAATGATGGGTTTTGTAACTTTAAGTCGTTTAGCACATCGCACTGAAGATGTTGTAATTTCTGCAAAGGAACAATCTTTTCAGGTTACTCCAGATTATGGTGACGCTATTCTTGCAGCTCTTGATGCTATGACTTCGCTTTCACAAGAAGAAGGCGATGATGGCAGGGCTGAAACAGGTTTTAAAGATCTATTTGCAAAACTTGATACTCTGATTAAAAAAGAAGCAAAAACAGCTTCTTCAAGCAACACTAGTAGTAATAAAGTTACCACTGTAACACAGAAAGAAAGTGCTGAAAATTATATTAATAACAATGAAGTGATTACTACAGCAGCTACCGTTAGCAATAAAGAAAAATTATCTCATCAATCAGGTCATAAAAAAGAAACAACTCTTGCTGTAACTTCTGAAACTTCAATAAGAGTTGATGCTAGTTTAGTTGCTAAATTTTCAGAAGCCACCAGTGAAGCCGTTGTTGCTCATGAACGTTATAATCGACATATTGACCTCCTAGATCAACTTTGCCAAGAACTCGATCCTATAACTACCCAGTTAGCAAATGTTACTCATTTAAAAAACAATACCAATAATAACTATCATCATAGTGTTAATGAACAATGCCTCCTTCAACTACAAAATCTTGCTACTTCTATCCAGTCTGAAGTCATAATGATGCGGGATATGATTCGACAAGGGGTACAAGAAGCACGCGAATTGGAATACCGTGCACGATTGTTACGCTTAGTCCCAATCTCTGGATTATTTGCAAAATACTCTAGACCAACTCGTCAATTAGCCCATGAGCATAATAAACTTGTAGCATTAACTATTACCCATCGTGGAGTATCTTTAGACCGACATGTTGTTGATGCAATCGCTGAACCTATTTTACATCTTGTTCGTAATGCTATCGACCACGGTATAGAAACTCCCGCACAGCGAGAACAAACTGGTAAATCAAAAGAAGGACATCTTGAACTAACAGCTTCACAAGAAGCTAGCATGGTACTAATTACTATTGCAGATGATGGCGCAGGCATTGATCCACAACAAGTACAACAACGTGCTATCTCTTTAGGTTTATTAAACGAAAATAGTGACCCTCTATCAACCCAAGAAGCCATCGCCTATTTATTTCGCACTGGTTTTTCAACTCGTACTATAACCACTGAAACATCTGGACGCGGTGTTGGGCTAGATGTTGTAAAAAGCCAAGTTGAACGTCTCGGTGGTTCAGTACGAGTAACCAGCTCATTAGGTATCGGTACACGTTTCGAATTACGAGTACCTTTAATGGTGGCATTAACTCGTGTACTAGTAGTGCATACACAGACTGCACGTTATGCCATGCCAAGTAACTCTATTTTAGCTATTATTGAAGTTGATCATACCAAACTTGAATATGTCGATGGTCGCCCCACTATTCGTTTCGAGGATAATCCCGTTCCACTCGTCGCCTTTGCCAGCGTAGTTGAAAATGGTAATAGCGACAACCTAAAACAAAAACGTGCGGCAATTATCGCACATGAATCATCTCGTGTTGCTATAACTATAAGTCGTGAACTTACAGATACTGAAGTAATTATTAAGCCTTTGGGCACTATTTTCGAAACTACACGACTATTCTCAGGTGCTTGCATTCTTGATGAAGGTAAAAGCGCATTAATTATTAATCCTGCTGAGTTAGTTGTACGCGCTCTTGGCAAACAAATGGTTTATGAAGCTTCAACATCTTCTCCTACTTACAAAACTGAAAGTATTATGCTTGTTGAAGACTCTGCAATCACCCGCGCCATGGTTGCCCGTATTTTAGTATCATTTGGTTATCGTATCATTGAAGCAACAGACGGAGAGCAAGCACTTTCTCTGCTTGCGCAAGAACATGTTGATCTTGTGTTAACCGATATTGATATGCCACGAATGGATGGTATTGCGCTGACTAGCCGTCTACGCGCCGAGAGTCGTTGGCGAACACTACCGGTAATCGTCTTGTCAACCCGGGGCAGCGATACCGATAAACGCCGTGCTCTATCAGCTGGTGCTGATGCATATATCGTAAAAACTCAATTTTCAGAAAAAACGTTACACGATACCCTTAAACGTAGACTCGGAAATTAATACCATGGATAATTCAACGACAAAAATTTCTGTGTTATTAGTTGACGATTCGCCATTGGTAAGAGCCATTTTACGTCAGGTACTTCTAAGTGCTGGTGATTTTACTATAGTTGGGGAAGCAGGAGACGGCCAAGAAGCGGTACGCCTTGCTGCTACATTAAAACCACAAATTATTACTATGGATTTGGCCATGCCACTTTTAGGCGGCCTTGAAGCTATTACTCAAATAATGTCAAATGCACCAACACGCATTTTGGTTATTAGCGATCCTTCTGTAGTTGCTGAGCGTAATGCTGCTTTTGATGCAATAACTCGCGGTGCCCTTGATTTAGTTACCAAACCAGCGGCTTGGATAAAATCTGAACGAGATCAACTAATACAAACATTACATCGTTTGGCAAAAGTACCGGTGGTTTTTCATCCACGTGGTTCTTATGAACATCGTCGCTTAAAACCATTACCTGCTAAACCAATTGTTATTAATGAGCCAGAAGTGATTGTAATTGGAGCCTCTACTGGTGGACCTCGTGTTCTTCAGGAAATTTTAGCTAAAAGACCAACCGACTTTCCGATACCTATAGTAATTGTACAACACTTAGGTGAAGATTTTGCCCAAGGTTTTATCGATTGGCTTGATTCAACTGTTAATATTTCGGTGCGTGAAGCGCATAATAATTGTTCTTTTAAGCCCGGCCAAGTCCTAGTTGGTATTCGTGGCCATCATATTGCTTTATCTTCAACTAAACGTATACGTCTGCAAGCTGATCCGCCTCGCAATGGTCATCAACCCTCAATTGATATTTTATTTGAATCAGCGGCTGAAGCCTTTGGCGCAAATGTTGTTGGTATTCTACTCACTGGAATGGGAAGTGACGGCGCGTTTGGACTTAATATGATACATAAGACTGGTGGAATTACCATTGCACAAAATGAAGCCAGTTGTGTTGTTTTCGGTATGCCAAAAGTTGCCATTGAATTAGGTGGCGTAAATTCGATTCTTAGTATTAACGAAATCAATCAACTTCTCGACTCACTTGCTAAAAGCGTTAAACCAAAAGTGGGGTCAGATTTATGACTCACTCAAATCCGCATACTTACTTTTTTCGTGAGGTTGATGCCTTATATATGCTGCGTGATAATATATTGTTGTCCGCAGCAAATATTGAACGTCCTATTTCTATTTGGTGCGCAGGTTGTGCTAGTGGTGAAGAGCCTTATACTATTGCAATGTTAGCAAAAGAAGTTGGTGCCAAGGTTGAAATTCTTGGCACTGATATAAACACCTCTGTTATCAATCATGCAAAATCTGGTCATTATCGTGAAAATAGTCTTAGACATATGCCACCACAATATAAACGTTTATGGTTTTCTCAAAAGAATGGTGGCTTTGAAATTAATTCTAACTTAAAACAAATTGTTACTTTTTCAGTGCATGATTTTCTAACTTCAAATTTACCACGACCGCGATTAAATATTAGTGGTATTTGGGATATTATTTTATGTCGTAATGCTCTAATCTATCATGAAGCTCCAGAAGTGGCACATGCTGTTGCTGGTTTTATATCCATGCTTAATAGCGATGGTTTTTTAGTGTTAGGAGCATGTGAATGGCTCGATTCACGAGTATTTATCCATTTACACTCACTTTGTGCAGTAGAAGCTTTTGAACAACAAGGTACTCTATGTTACCGAGCAAGTGACGAGAGCAAACCTTTATTGATAAATTCTGCCCCATTAATTTCTACAACTAAAAATAAATCGTTGACTAAAAATACTACAGCAAACCATCAACCTATAATAACTTCACAAAAAAATAATAAATCAAATTCTAAACGTCGTCGTGGCGATATGCTACTTGATGAAGGTAAAGTAAATGAGGCTCTCGAAGCTTATAATGAAATATTAGTACATGAAGACCTTGCAGCTGATATTCATCTTCGTATTGCTCTATGTCTTCTTTTACTAAATACTCTCGAAGAAGCACGCAAAGCTTTGCGACGAAGTTTATTTTTAGAACCCGAACTTTGGCCAGCGGCAATTTTGTTAGGTGATATAGTCACTAGTACTGATCCGATATTAGCAGTACAGAGCTATAAACAAGCAGCTACCGCGTTAAATAAAAATCCTGAGAAAATTTTTACTTTAAAAGACTACGAATCATTAACTCCATTTCTCATGCCACAGCATGCCGCAATAGAGGCGGTAAATTTAAGACTAAATAATTTATCAAATCATGCAACCAGGCGATAAGCCACTATGGACGGGTAAGCCATGGCAAAAAAAACTTTATTAACAGCAGTTGTAACGAAGGTATTAATTCGCATGGTCGCTACTGCGATTATCGTTGTATTACTACTCGGATTGACCTTAAGCATTCGTTCTATCTGGGTACAGTCTGACACTGCCACCAAAGCTGCAGAAAATTTAGGGCAAGGTACGGCCTTCACTTTAGCTAGTATGGTGCTAGCTCCTCTTGAATTTGAAGATACCGCAGCACTTGCACGTATACTTAAAGAAATGCGCTTGATCAGTAATGATATTTCTTATTTAGCTGTAGTTAGGAAAAACGGTACTATGGTTCAAGCTATACCCGAAGGGACACAACTTGCACCTATGGTAGTAACAAATCGTGATGACAAACCAATTGATATCAATGTTAAGGATATTCCTATTCGTGATTTCGTGGCTTTGGCAAAAGCTTCAACTGAAACTTTCTCTGTTCATGTTGGCATCGATAAATCTAATGTAAATGATCAAATATCATCGATTCGCACTTGGAATATCTTGTTAACATTAATCTTGGCCATACTAGCTACGGTAATGATTGGTTTCGCTGCCAAACGTATTATCCAACAAGTTAGTAGTCTTAGTGAACATGTTGCCGGTAGTGTACAAGAACTTCGAGCTGCAGCTACTGAAATTCTTGCTATCGCTGGACAAACAGAAACAAATTCAGAAAGTCAAGCTGCCTCGGTTGATGAAACTAGGCGAACTATGCAAGCATTAATTGAAGCAGCCGCCGACATTGCTGACGGTGCTTCTAATGTGGTTATTGCAGCCGAACGTTCTTCAGAAGCTAGTGTGGTTATTGCTGAACGCATTGCTAAACTCAACACTCAAGCAACAGCTATTTCTGATTTATCTGAATCGATTCGTGGTATTGCTGATAAAAGTGATATTCTTGCACTAAATGCTTCGCTTGAAGGTACTAAAGCTGGTGAAGCCGGGCGTGGTTTTGTGTTGCTAGGTGCAGAAATGCGACGCCTTGCTGAAACTATTACTGATACGGTACGTCGTATAAAATCATTAGCTGGAGAAATTCGCGAGTTATCGCAATCTGCGGTATTAGCTAGCGAAGAAGGCCAAAAATTAGCGAGTGAAACTACTGAAACAGCTAAACGCATAACCCTGGTAACTAATCAACAACGAACTTCTACTGAACAAGTCAAACAAGCAATGGATGAAGTTCAACAATTTTCACAACAAGCAGTTAGCGGTGCGAGACAAGCTCGTTCTACTGCTGACGATTTAGTACATACAGCTGGTACGTTAAGCACCATGCTTGAACAAGAACAAAGTGAAAATCAAAAAGAGACAACAAACAACAAACAAAGTTAAATTTTCTTCATCTATTACCATTAGTAAATTAATCATCTTTAGGATTATGTGCTATTTAGTACAAGTTCATTATTAAATTTAATCTTGTTAAATTTCAAACTACAACCCTCAAATATCCCCACACATGCTCTAACTCGGTGCAATCAATTCTACTGAAGGGAAATAAGTACGGTATCGAGATACATCTCGCGTTAATAAACGATAGCCTCTTATTGCGGCATGAGCGCCAATAAAAAAATCAGGTAATGGTTTGTTGCGCACACCACCCTTGCGGCGATAATTTATAAATGCCTTTCCCGCTAGAAACCCAGCTTCAAATGGTATCGGTTCACGCTTAAAAAATTCAAGCGGTACGACAGCATCAAGTTCTTCAATACGGGCAAAACCAATAGAGACTTCAGCATAGATTATTGGGTTAATTATTAGAATACTGTCGCTAGCACATTGCTCAAGTTGCTCAGCTGACCATTGATACCAATTAGTATCTTCAGTAGCGATATCAATAATGACATTAGCGTCAACCAATACTGGCTTCATGATTTTCCACGTGTAAGTGCCATTATTTGCTCAGTTGTCATATTCGTGCTGGCACTGCCACGTAGTCTCTTTAATAATTGTTTGCCACGCTTATTGCTTTGCTGCTTGGCGCGTGTGATACGAACAGCATTACCGTCAATAGCAAACACAACCTCAGTATCTGGTTGCAAACGCAATTGCTCACGAATATGCAATGGTATAGTTACTTGCCCTTTTGCTGTAATTCTCATGATAAAAGATTCCAAGTTTTACTCTTACTGGTAAGAGTAAAACTTGATTATAGCACTGTCAATTAGTTGAGATTGCTGAGCTATTTGTTAAGCCTGGTATTAGTAAAGTAATTGTAGGTAGACCAAAGAAACTATCCTTATTATTTACCATGAAATTTGGTCAAATCTATAATTCCCTGCAAAGTCAATTATCGCAATATTGCTGATTTATTTAATGTTTTTCCATTATCCGCTCTATTTATGCTCTTACGCTTTATTTTTTTATGCTTTTTAAGTTATTTTATTTATATGGATAATAAGCTTTCAAATCGTAAGCCTCCGCGTTCGTCGCAATATGAACAGATAGTTAAAGCACGACGCACGAATACTTTCACTCGTTCATAGCGCTTATCATCTAACAGTTGTTTAGTTAACCCTTTACCCACTAGTCCAGTGGCGCCAATCACAATTGCTGTTTTATCCATGATAAAATGTCAACGATTCTACATAGTACGCTGCGACTGTGCCTTCTTTTGCGCCGCTGCCGCTTTAAGTTGTTCTAATTGTTGTTTAGCTGCGGCATCACCGGATTGCTGACGTAATTTTTGCAAGCGTGTATCAAGTGAGCTATCAGCCAACTCAGCCCCAAGCTTTGCTTGCGCGGCTATATTGTTAATATTTTCGCGAACATTATCGAGGGCCTTAACCTCAGCATCAATAGAAAAACCTTCGAGTTGTTCTTGAATACGTAAACGTGCTTTGGCTGATGCCATTTTGGCAAGCATAACATCTTTTTCAGCTTTAAGTTTTTTAATTTCAACCTGCACTTGAATCAATGATGATTTGGCGTTTTCAGCATCAGTGCTGGCAATTTCAAGCTCACCCTTTAATTCAGCCACCGTAGTTTCAAGTTGGTTCTTCTTTTGAATAAGCACCAGTGCTAAATCATCTTGGTTGGTTTCTACTGCGGTGTTTAGATCAGCATCTACTTGTACCAAATCTTTAGTATGCACCGCTAGACGTTGCTCTAAATCTTCGCGTCGGCGAATTATTGCTGCAGTTGCTTTTTTAAGCTGTGAATACTTTTCGATCATGCCATTAATGGCATTTTCATAGGCAATTTCTGGGTGGTCTTTTTCAACATCTGATATCCAAAGGCCCCAAAATCCTCTCCATAAATTACCAAGGCGCGTAAAAAAACCAGCCATCCGAATACCTTCTTTCTCAAGTGAAGGTTAGGGGGTATCCCTAATTATTGAAGTTTTTTTAATCATAAACTAGGTTTAACAAATACCTGTTGGCGATAAAAATTAAGTTCTGCAATGGATTGGCGCACATCATGTAGTGCTGTATGTTTACCATCTTCAGGTTTTTCATACTTTGTACCCAACCAAAAACCAGCTAGCTCTTTAATACTTGAAACATCGATTTGGCGATAGTGCAAATAACCTTCTAATAGCGGCATATGATTTACCAAAAATCGTCGGTCTTGCCAGATCGAATTACCACATAAGCGTGCCGTACGAAATTGTGCATGCTTGCTTAGCAATTCTAAGGCTTTTTTCTCTGCATCAGCCACACTAACCTGCGAATTACGTACTGCTGCTAATAGGCCTGATTTTTCATGCATATTGCGAACAAAAGGACTCATTTCAGCCAATATTGATTCTGGTTGCCAAATATTAATTTCAAGAGGTGACGCAATTTCTTTTAATTCAGTATCGGTAAGAATCATCGCTAACTGCACAATGACACAATTCTCGGGGCAAAGGCCGGTCATTTCAAGGTCTAACCATGCAAGAATGGATTTTTTCATATTAAGCAATCGAGCAGAGTGTAGCATTTTTTACAAGATTTATCGTGGCAAATTCTGCTAAAAAGAGCTGCATTATGAATACACCTGCTAATAATTCATCTTCTCTTTCTGGTTCGCAGCCGTCATCTAAAACTTCTGGCAAAGAGCCAGATGGCTTCCAAACTCATCAAGATCGCTCAATGGGGCTAATGTGGTTTGGTATTATCGCCTTGATAATTGGCTCGTTTTCAGGGTGTTTTTCGATAATTACTACAGTTGGCGCCCTAAACACGCCTGCTGGTGAAACCGGTGATAGTGGCGCATTTATGGCCTTCGCTATTTATGGTGGCTTTGCTGCCTTTATGATTGCGAGTGGCCTTGCTTCAATGCGTCGACGTCGCTGGATGCGACCTTTAATGATCATTGCTTCTTGGGTCGGATTATCCGCCGGTGTCCTTGGCATTGCTATGATCATTGCAATGCGAAACGAATTGGGCGCTTTAATTAAAGCTTCGATGCCTGCTGAGCAACCCATTCCACCAGGCATGCTGACATTGGTTTTTATTGTCGGCTTATCAATAGTTTTGTTTATTGCAGTAATAATACCTATTGCTTTCATAGTTTTTTATTCAAGCCGCAATGTTATTGCCACGCTTAATACCGTCGATCCTAAACCTAGCTGGCCCGAACGCGTTCCTTTATCTGTGCTTGGCTTATCGATTAGTCTTGGCTTAGCTGCCTATCTGATTTTAATTGCTATGAGCTATGGTAGCATCTCTCTATTTGGTTCGATAATTAAAGGTCCCGTTGCCGTACTTATTTTATTTGCTATTGCCATGGTTTTAGGCGCACTCGCATTCACCACTTATCAGCTACGCCCAATTGGTTTTTGGGGTACTGTCGTAGGTTCACTGCTAGCTTTAACTCATGGTATTTTTAATTATTGGTCGCCCAATGATTTATTAACCTTGAGTAATAACAATATTTCAGCGACGCAAATGCAAGCAATGCAACAATTTACTAGTGATACACGCCTTCCCATGCTGATAATGCTAATTGTTTTCAGTGCTATTTGGTTTGTCTACCTTGCTTTCTTAAAAAAATACTTTAAGCCTCAATCACCTTCGCCTAACTCTTCAAATACTTAAACCTTTATTATACGGAGTATAAAAAACATGAAGGCCCTTGCCATCTCAGGTAGTCCGCGTAAAGGCGGCAATACCGAAACTCTATTGCAAGTTTGCCTTGAGCAACTGGCTACGCACCAAATTGAAAGTCAACTCATTTCATTGCGCGACAAAACGATAAAGGGATGTCGAGCTTGCGGTGCCTGTGCACGCCAACGCGATAAAACTTGTATTACTAAAGATGATGATTTTCATCCGATTTTTGCGGCCATGCAACAAGCTGACATTTTAATAGTTGGCTCACCAGTATATTTTGGCTCTGCTACTCCAGAAATAATGGCGTTGCTTGACCGCGCTGGTTATGTATCACGCGCAAATGGTCATCTCTTCTCTCGTAAGATCGGCGGCCCGCTAGCAATAGCTAGGCGTGCAGGGCAAAATTTTACTTATGCCCAATTAAATTTCTGGTTTTCTATCAATGACATGATTGTGCCAGGTTCTACTTATTGGAATGTTGCCTTAGCTCGTGAAGCTGGTGCTGTAAATAATGACCAAGAAGCAATTAATACTATTATTCACTTTGCTGATAACCTTGCGTGGTTAGCTCTTAAGTTACAGTAACTTCTTAAAGATTGGGTGATCTCAACGAGCAATATAAATGGGCGTCGTTTCGTGGTTTTAACCCATCGACAAACTCAGGACTTACCTCTGCTTCGCTTTAAACATCGCTTGCTCACCTTATGTTTGGAGCTCTTAAGAACTGTATTGTCGAGATAGGTATAAAGTTCTCCATTCAAATAAAATTAGAAAATTTTAATGCCTTTACAGGATGACATGATTAGCACTTGGTTCGAGACACATATAGAGTTTTTTATTTGATTTTTTAGCACCTAGTATTATAGAAAGTATTACTTTCGGGAATTCAATATTTTAGCAGAAAATATAAAAATACGAGTCAGTTACTTTATTAAGGAAAAAACTGAACTATGAAAAATAAAATTGAGATTCTTTTAAAAGGTCTTCTTGGTGCCGGAATAATAGCATTCATTACCTGCTGCATTTATATTTTATGTATTTGGTATATTAATAAAAGTGTCGATTTCTCAGTTATTACCAACACATATAGTGTCTTTGCCGGTCTTGCAACACTCCCTCTTTTAGCTGTTATTTTTATTATCTTGAAAGGTTGGTTTTCTTTTATCCAATATTTGATTCAAGTATTTAAAATAGCCGCGTACTTTTTTATCGGCAATTACAAAGTAATGAAATCTTTAGAAGAGTTAAAAAGACCGGTGCAAAATTGTATTACATTTAATATTTCAATGTCCACTAATCGCTTTTTTATAATGGATAAAATCAAACGAACTAATGGAAATATCAGATTATATTTTTCACACCGGGGCACTATTCACGATAAAAAATCAGCCGCGGCAGCCTCTTCTTCTATTCCTTTAATCTTTCAAGAATCTATGCTGGTCATGAATTGTTTCAGCATCGCGGTCAATAATCTTGGACTTGAAAATGTGAAATTATGCTGTTCATGCGAAGAGGGGATTGATGTAAATCAATATCGCAGGGATGGAATTATATCAAAACGGACATCTATTAATCTATCTGATAATCTGTTTTTATTTGGAAGCATAAAAACCAATATTATTACTGAAATTATTAATAATGAACTGAAACAAATGCCTAACTTATTTTGTTTTGAATGGGAAGACAATGTTGATCATCCACCAGTTGATGTAATAATTAAAGATACACAAAAAATAAATGGATATAAACCTTCGAAAATAATTAATCCTAGCCAAATTAAGCCGGATCAAATTTTGGAAGATTATGCACTAATTACTCGCGTTAAAAATCCATTTAAGCCAAAAAACTTTGTCTTTATGTTTAGCGGATGTAAAAGTGCAGGAGCTTTAGCACTTCAATTCATTATGTTCAATAGTGAGTTTCTTGATATTCTGAATAAAAAATATCTTTTCCAGGAAGAATTTCAAATTTTAATCAAAGTAAATTATTATTATCAAAAACATTCCATTCCTAACCTGATAATAGACAAAAAAATCCCTAATGTTAAATTTGAAGTTATACATGAACATGGAATTTTTAAAGATGATAGTATATTTATTAGTAAAAATTTAGTTGAAAGATACCAAATGCAATACACATAACATATATTGCACTTTCTAAAATGAAGATTCTTTTTATTGCGTTAAATTCTCCATCTCATCTTTCCATCTGGAATTATCTTTCTATTGAAGCATTAATCGGTCATATCAATGGAATTTATTCCGATAAGGATATTCAATGTAGTACATTATATTGTAATTCAAATAAAGATGTAAAAAAAATAATAAAAGAAATTAATTCCGGCAAATATAAACTTATTGGGTTCAGTATTCAGTCTTATACATTAGATTTTTTCAATAAAATAATAAAAAAACTAAAACATACGAATTCAATATTTTTATTTGGAAATCAATTGCCTACTTATTTCCCTAAAGAAATCCTACAAATCGTTTTATCAAATACGAGAATATCTTACAACCAGGCTTTCTGTGTTATGGGAGAAGGAGAAAAAACAATAGCCGATGTTATTGATTTAATCCTATATAAAATTCTTAACATTGATAATTTAAAAACAATTAATAATATTGTTTATTATAATGGTAATTCTTTTAATGATAAAACTGTAAAAAAAGTCGCACCAATATTATCCAAACTGCCATATCCACCTCAATATGATTTATTAAAAATCAACAAGAATTCTTCTGTTCAAATGCAATTATCGAGGGGATGCGGACATGCGAAATGTTCGTACTGTACCAGATTTAGCTTCAGACATTATAAAAAATGGGAAAGTTTCAGTATTGAAAGAATCGAGAAAGACCTGAAAAATATAATATTAAACCTAAAGTGTAAAATTATAGAATTTTCTGATGATGAATTTTTCGGAGGTACAGAAAAAGTTCATATTCAAAGACTGAATAAAATATTGGATATTATTGAAAATACAGGGGAAAAGATCTCTTATCGTTTATTTATCCGGCCTGATAGTATATATAAAAAAGGTAATCCTAATAATCATGAAATAGAAAGAATTTTAAAACGCATGAAAAAAACTGGATTAGAACGAATTTATATTGGGATTGAAAGCGGATCATGTTCACAACTAAAGCGCTACAACAGAGGTCTTGATAAGGATGTAATAATAAAATCGATTGAGATACTTCAAAAGCTGAATATTCCTTTCGATTGCGGATTTATACTTTTTGACCCCAAACTTAATCTTGATGAATTAATTGAATCAGCGGAATTTTATTTAAAATATAACCTGATAAAAGGTAATCAATGGTTTTGGAGATCGCTCATAATTAATAAAGGCTCCTTTTGGGGAGAGGATCTCGCAGCTTTTAAAATTAAAAAATTTAATCTTAATTCGATGAGTTATGACTATGAAATTGAAGATCCACAGGTCAGATATATTATGAATATTGCCCGATCAAAAAGTAAAACAACAAGCGTACTTTTCTATGCATTAAAACAAATCACGAAGAGAAATTTTTCTTGTGATAACGAAAATGAGGTCTCTGTTGCTAAAGAACTAGTTGAAAAAAATGGTATCATTTATGTTCAACTTATTAGAGAACTCGGGATTAGTTTAAAAAACAATAATAGAAAAAATTTAAAAAAAGCTATATACGAGGCTAATAAAAATTTGAAATTAGTAATTCAGGAAACTCTTGATAAAATAGATTATTTTAAAAATAAAAATGATAGAATATTTCTTCAAAAACTTTTAACTGGAATTAAGTAACCCATGTTCTGATGGTTGTATAAAATATCAGCGTAAACTCCGTATAAACAGCCTAACTTACATCTTATCCGCTTTAATGATAACCTGGGAGTGGTTAGCTCTCTCTTTTAAGTTACAGCAACGTTTCAAAAATTGTGTGATCTCAACGAGCAATATAAATAGGCGTCGTTTCGTGGTTTAAACCCTTCGATATACTCAGGACTCACCACTGCTTAGTCTCATACATAGCTTGCTTGCCTTTAATAGTAACTATCATTGCCATACCTTTACTGGTACTGCCATCATTCATTTTCCACGCTTCGGCGGCAATACTACCATTGTTAATATATAAATTTGTCACCATGGTTGCTGCTGGTATGGCACTTGAAAAATCACTACCCACAGCACGCCCGCCTGCTTCAAGAATATGCCCGAAAAAACCAAATGGAATATTAGCGTTCTGTAACAAACGATTTAATTCAGGGTCACCCACATTACGTTTGGCACTAATGTAATCTAAGGCCAACTCTCCGCTGCCTCGTGGCGGACCATGAGAGACTAGCGCAATAGGAAGATTACCTGCTGGTTTAATTGTTGTTAGCATTGCGTCAATATCTTCGGGCTTATAAACACAACCAGCCCCTTGGCGTTTATATTCTTGATCATAATAGCCCGGCAACACCCAGAGCTCGAGGTCATCAGCTATGATCTGACGCACCATAACTCCATCGATTAGATTATAAGCACCCACCCGATTAAAAACACGCGCATAGGTGCTACGACTCTCGCTATTACCAAGCAGCGTTAATACTGGCAATTTGCTTGCGGCTAGTATGCCTAAAGCGTCTTCAAGATCATTTTCTTCAGAACCAAGATCGCCATCAGCAATTATCCATTCTACTTGTTTTTGCGCAAACCATGCTAATGCTTGCTTTAAATTTAATTTTGTCGCTTCACTGGTGTCTTTAATCGATCCTAAAACTCCTAAAATAATAGTATTGTCTGAATCGGGATTTTGCACCTCAAGGCGATAACCCGAATGAATATAACTTTTATTTGCAATTTTAATTTTTTGCGACCTTTTAAGCGTATCAAAGGGACCAGGACATTTATAGCGGTTAACTTTACGATAATGTGACCAACTTGAATGTTGTGCAGTTAAAACAGTACTAGATAACAAAATTGCAATTAAAAGATTTGGCATGGGTTAAATTACGCAATAATTCGTGAGTGTGTCTACTATTCTTTTACTTATGTTATATAAACCAATACACCAATGGGTATTCTATCAAACAAATTAATTATAGTTACCCGCGCCCTAACTCAAGCACGTGAGTTAACTAGTCTGCTTAAGAGTTACGGCGCTATCGTAGTTGAAATTCCGGTGCTCGACATTAAGCCGGTAACTAAACAAGAATTAACGATATTTAAAGAAGCTATTAAAAAGGCGATAGCGGGATATTATGATGGTATCTTATTTACTAGTAGCAATGCAGTAAAAATATTTAATGATTTTATAGCATCTCAAAATATAAATTCTCAAAACATCACAACTCAGTTTTTCGCAGTTGGCCAAACTACGACTAAAACATTGAGTCAATTTGGTTATTCACCTATTCATACTGCCGCTATCGCTAATGCGGAAAATCTTTTACTTACAATACAAGATGCCTTTGGTGAACATATCGCCCAACAACACTTGCTATGGCCACGAGCACGTAACGCACGCCTAGTATTAATTGAAGGCTTACGACTAAGTGGGGCGCAATTAGATGCAATCGTTGCCTATGAAACTTGTCTAATAAATTCAAATTCTGATTTACCTGCTGATAATCCAATTGACTGGATAACTTTTGCTAGTCCATCTACCGTCAATGCTTTCACTAAAAAATTTGGTATTCTTTCGGCAAAAGTAGCTTGTATTGGCTCAATAACAGCAGCCGCAGCGCAAAAGGCTGGCTGGGTAGTCTCAGCAATCGCTGATGAGCCGTCTGCTCATGGTTTAGTTAAAGTAATTATAAATAATAAATAATTTATTCACGTTGTCGTGCAGCTATTCCAACTATCATCAACATCTTACTAAACGACCAAGGCTTTTGTAAAATTTGACAGTCTGCTAAATGAGCCTTTAATAGTTCGCTACGAATAGTTTCTTCATTACATCCTGTTGTCATTATCAAAGTAGTCTGCGGTTGTATTTGGCGTAATTGCTCCATTACATGTATACCATCATCATCTGGTAAATAATAATCTACAAAAATTGCGGTAAATGGTTCATGTTCAGCAAGTTTGAGTGCTTCTCCTGCAGTGTTGGCGGTCTTGCTTTCATAACCAACAGATAAAAGTTGACGCCTAAGCGTCATACTGACCACTCGGTCATCATCAACAATTAAAACGTTTATAGACACGATAACTCCAACACTAAAAATTGTTTTTTTATCTTTTCTCATAACAAAACTGATTTGTATCATTTAGTGCCATTATAATAATGATAGACCATTTTTCATAAGAATACACGTTTATATTATTAACTATTTTATTACATGCAATTTGCACTTTCACTTTATAAAATAAAATACAATCAAAGAAGGTATGAGTGATATCGCTAGATTTCTATAAACAATATGTGGGGCGCATGCTTGCTAACACACTTAAAACCTTGCTCGCATGCATGGAAAAATAATGTCTATGTTGCTGGCGCCGCTGATCGTGATCATTCTTGGATTAAAAAATATTACCCAACCAATTAAACAGATTTTATTGTTTCTGCTGTCTCAACATGATTTATCCATTCAAATTATTGATTAAACAAGCTCTCTCCCTAAGTAGCACAAAGGGCGTATCAATTGGTAGCCCCTTAAATATTTGATTATTAGTACTAATATAAAGTAAATAATTTAAATGAAATTTTTTCAATACCAGACGACACAAAAAACATTTAGCCCGTTAAACGCTAGTTTGTTCATCCTATCACTTTCGCTGGCATTTAACTCTATCGTAGTGAAAGCTGCGTCAAGTGAAGCCACAAAAAACGAAATAAAATTTACTCCATCTAACGCCCAAAGTACTGCTCGTCGCGTTAAACAGGCACGCGCTACTCGTTATCAACAAATTAATGCACTATTTGCCGCCCATAATCTCGATTATCCGCCTGCTCAGGTTTTAATGCGCTTGTTTAAGCGTGAAGCCATACTTGAATTATGGGTTAGACCACACCAAGCAAACGCCAAATTTATTTTGTTAAAACCATATAAAGTATGTGCTGATTCAGGCGAGCTTGGTCCCAAACGCCAGCGTGGTGATTATCAAGTCCCCGAAGGTTTTTATGAAATCAAATCATTTAATCCAGTTAGTTCGTTTCATCTTTCAATGCTAGTTAGTTATCCTAATAAATCTGATTGCATCCGTGCCACGGCTCGTGACCCAGGTGGTCAGATTTGTATTCATGGCGATTGTGTTACTATTGGATGCGTGCCTTTAACTAATGAATGGATTGAAGAGTTATACCTCATTGCCCTTGATACCCATGAACAACATCCGCAAACGCCAGTTGTAGCACATCTATTTCCAGCACGGCTTGATGAACAAGGCTTAAAAAAACTTAATAAAGATTATGCTAATAAACCAAAGCTATTAAACTTTTGGCAAGAATTAATACCCGGTTATCAAATTTTTGAAGAAACACATTTATTGCCAGAAATAAAAATTAATAAAAATGGTGTTTATGAACTTTCAGCTTCAAAACAGAAATAATATAATAATTTATGTAACAGGTATCAGCTGCACTGAAACCTTACGAAAATTCACCCCAACTAAATCATCAGAAAATACTGCGCCTGGCATCACTAGTAAATAATATCATTGATTCTCCCAATCCAGCTTCAAGCAACAGCTCACGAAATAAATTAACAAAACCATCAAGCTTACGCACCACCTGTAACTGCTGATCTATTACCATAATCCTTTTTTCCGGTGGTTTGACCTTGCTTGTTTTGTTGGTTTAAACGCGTTTTCCAGAAATGCCGAATCGCAGCACGTATTTTATCGTCAAATTTCGCCATAAAAATATTCCGTTGTTATTATCGATGTACAATAACTATTGGTTGGCAAAATAACGTTGTAGTTTCTTGGTTGATTCGTTTTGCCGCAAAATCTAAATATTCTGAATCGATTTCACTACCAATAGAATTTCGCCCCCATTTGGCAGCAGCTACAGTAGTTATTCCAGTACCTAAAAAAGGATCAAGAACTGTATCTCCTACAAAACTAAACATACGAATGAGACGTTCAGCAAGTTCTAGTGGATATGGTGCTGGGTGGTTTTTTGTTGATGCCCCAGTCAAACCCGTAAGTACTTGTTGAAACCATTTTTTATGATTGTCCGCCGAAATGAGACTTAAAATCCGTGTTGCAACAGATGGACTGCGGTAGCCACCAGGTTTTCGTTGCATTAAAATAAATTCAATATCGTTTTTTATTACCGCATTTGGTTCATAGGGTTTACCCAAAAAACCAGCTCCATTACCATTTGCCTCATAGGCAGCATTGGCAATTTTGTGCCAAATAATCGGAGCAAGATTGTCAAAGCCAATATGCCTGCATTGTTCTTGGATAGATGCATGAAGAGGAACAACAGTATGACGTCCTTTATTTTGTCGACGAGACAAGCAAACATCTCCAACTACAATTACCAACCTGCCCCCAGGCACAAGAGCTCTAAAGCAATGTTGCCAAACCTTACCAAGCTCACTAACGAAAGTTTCATATTCAGCAATATCTCCCATCTGCCCTTCTGAATCTCGATACTTTTTTAAAGCCCAATATGGAGGAGATGTAACAACAAGATGGACAGAATTGGGCTCAACAAACTGTAACTTTCGGGCATCGTTAAGATAAATATTGTGATGAGTAGGCAATCGTTGAACCGCAGCATCAATGTCACGCATAAGAACTGGGTTTTGAGCTATTTTCGGCAACGCCGTTTGAGGATCTTCTATAGCTCCAATAGCCTGTGGTATTAAATCATCTAGTGAGCAACTTGGAATACTTTGAGAAGCAAGAGAACAGGAGCCTATACATAAGAAAATCTAAACCCTGTCAACGCCTCCATTCTCGTGGCTCACCAACCATACGGGTCACTCGTAAAATCCTTGTTGGCTGATAACCAAAAGAAAATTTATAGCCACTAAAAGTACCGGTTAGCTTATTGTCGCGTAACTTAAATTTAAATCCTGCAAGAGCTTCTTGCTTAAGAAATGCTATCATCTGTTCATTAAAACCCGCCGCTAAGAAATACGCTTTACCTGTGGCATAGCGCTCAAGACGTACCCGGCCAAAAAATGCAAAACCACTATAACTCTCTTGACCACCATCAATATTACAAAGTCCGCGTACTAATGGGCCCCATTGTTTAAAAACTATGGTTCTCTTGCCATCATGCCAAGTACCACTAATGCGAGTTATTATTCCCCCTAACCAAATAAAAAAAATGATACCAGCTGCACTACCTATAATCACAATGCCAGTATCCGACATGACTGTCACCAAAGTTTAAATTTGCCCCACAGCTGAAAACCGATAGTAGAAACAATACCAAGACCCATAATGGCCCAAAAAGCCCAAGGGTATTCTTGCAGTGGTATTTTCACATTCATTGAAAAGGCACTTACTACAAAGGTCGGAACCATAATTGATAAGGTAATTATGTTTAAAGTCTTCATTAAGACACTAAGATTATTATTTACAATAGAAACTCTAGCGTCCATAAGACTGGCAAGAATGTTAGAGCTAATTTCAGCTTGGCGGTAGCACTGCTGGTTTTCGATGGCGATATCGTCAATAAACTCCTGTTGCTCGGGGGTAAAACCTAAACGCTGGGCAGCATTTTTTAATTTTTCAATAGCAACAGTGTTAGAACTAATAGCACTAACATAATACACTAAACTTTTTTGCAGCTTAAATAAATTTAATAAATGCCGATTGTCAAAAGACTCGCTGATGCGACGTTCTAGCGAGTCAGACATCATCGTGATAACCCGCAAATGCTCTAAAAAATGATATATGGTGCGATAGAGAATACGCAACATAGCCTCAATCGGCGAACCTGAACCTTTAAAAGGCATACGAATTCCTTCAATCAGCGGAGCTTCTTCGCTTATTACTACGATAAGCTTGTCCTTAAATAGAAACATTCCGCTTGAAAGAACCTTAAAAAGAAAATCATCGGTATGCGAATAACTTTTTGGCCGCTTGCAAATAATCGCAATATGCTCAGGTTCATATTCAACGCGCGCAAGTTCGTCAGGGTCTAGTGCAGAGTTGAGGGTATGTTCGTCAATACCATAGGTATTAACTAGATTGCGGCGTTCCGCCTCATCAGGATTAGAAAACACCCAAAGCAGTCCATTGTCGGCAGCTTGTGCCCTGCCGTCGGCAAGCTGATACTTAACGAGCATGCCGTCACCTCTCGTTTTACTAGCCGTATTTTTTTTACTTAAAATGACGGCCAGGCGAAGGGGTACAATCAACGCGCTAAGATAAGGCTAATTGGGGGGTGTCCCTGATAAAATAACCAAATCTTAGTTCGCGAACTAGTGACCTAGGTTACGAAATAAATCAACGATAAATTTACTCTTGTTTGCAATAAGATTGTTAAAAAATGCTTCATAAGTACTTCTATTAAAAATTAAACATGATTACGAATAAGCTCACTTATAATTCCCAATTCTTAAGTTTTCTGTTCTTTAAATCTATATTTTTATGTAATGACCGATTTTTTACCTTTAGCTAACAAATTTGAACTGGCTATTTAAAGAACAGGGAATAGGGAACTTAGAATGAAAGGCGATGATATAGCTGATAGACGGATACTTTTAATGTTTTTATTTGTGATCAACTCTATTAATTATGGAGTGCCCCTAACTACCTTCTGATTACCTTTTTTGTAATAAAACACGCTCAGTCTTAAGAGCTTGGCGATCACGTCGAGAAACTGCCAATTCGTTAGCTGGCATTAATGTTTTTGCAATTGCAATGATTTCACCGCTATCAAGCCACAAACCAATAGTCTCATCACTACTAAAATTAGGGGTATCAAGCGTACGTAGCTGCGCCACCGTAAGCTGAAAACCATCTTGTACCATTTTTGCCACATGTTTAGGCAAGATAAGCTTAGGTAATACGGTTAGTGCTTTACTAATCGGAATAATTTTTTGTTTTACCACATTTGGGTCATCAATGGCTTCTTGCAAGGTAATTGCTTCACTTAATAAGAATTGACCAGCCGAAATACGTGTTAGCAATTCAAGATGCCCGCCACAACCAAGACGTTCACCGACATCGCGCGCTAAAACTCGTACATAGGTGCCTGCTGAGCAACTAACTTCGATAGTTAATTCTGGTAAGGCAACTGAGATTATTTCAAGTCGATGGATATGAACCTTTTTAGCTTTGCGCTCAACTTCAATACCTTTACGAGCAAGTTCATATAACTTTTTACCATCAACCTTTTTTGCTGAATACATTGGTGGAACTTGTTCGATTTCACCAATAAAACTTTCAAGTACTTTGCGCACTTGTACTTCATCAACAGTTACTGGTTGCTCACTCTGTACCACTCCTGCAGCATCGAGAGTATCAGTGGTAATACCCAGTCTTATGGTTGCACGATAGGTCTTATCCCCACACGAAATATAACGCGCGACTTTAGTTGCGACACCAAGTACTATTGGCAATACACCAGTTGCAGTTGGATCAAGAGTACCTGTATGTCCCACTTTCTTTTCTTTTAAGGCATAACGAAGGCGACTTACAACATCATGAGAAGTTGGGCCAGCCGGTTTATCGATAACGAGGATGCCGTCCATAACTCACCTTTTACAAATAAAAATCTCAATTAAGTAATTAAAAACACTTACGACGGCGTCTCTTTACACCACGATTGCTGGCTTTATTGTTGTTGCGTTTACGCTCAGCAGCAAAGCTTTGGCGCTTAATTGCAAGTTCACTCCGATATGTTTCTGCTGCTAATGGCTCTGTTGTTTCATGAGCGGGTGTTTGTGTTTCACCTTTTGCAATAGCTTGCATAACCGTTTCTAGTCGTTCAGCGCGATCAAGACTTTCATCACATTCAAAGCTTAACTCTGGAATAAAACGCAACTCTAAACGTTGGGCCAGAATATGTTTTAGGTACCCTGCTGCAGTGCGCAGACCCTCGAGCGAAGAATTACGCTGCTCTTGTGAGCCATAAATCGAAACATACACTCGCGCATTACGCAAATCTCCGGTAACCCGAACTTCAGTCACTGTTACAAAACCTACACGGGGATCTTTAAGTTCGTTAGTAATCACATTGGCTAACTCATGTTGTATCAGCTCGCCAACTTGATGCGTTCGTTTATAATTTGATGCAGACACGATGATGCGTCGTAAGGCTTAACTAACAAGCTTGTCAAGCTGAGGTGCACTTTAAAAGTAAAGATTTTCAGAGTATTCTTTAATTACTCATTAGTATTTTATTAACTTGCCGATCAGTAATTGCTTCATTGCATTGCCTTTTAGGTGTTAGCCCCTTTAAAGTCTTATGTATGAGTGATGGCGGTACAGGCGAAAAAACCGAAGAGCCGACCCCTGAACGGCTACGCAAACTTCGGCAAGAAGGTAATGTACCCAAAAGCCAAGATGTTACTATGGCTATGTCATTTTTGTGCCTTTTTGTTTTACTGTCAGCATTGTTTGGTTACATGGGCGAACAAATACGTGATCTTATTTATCTTTCGCATCAAACCGCTTTTTCACGAAACGGTATGTATGCCGCGATTCCGCGAATGCTTTATTCTGGGTTGAAAACTCTTTTCTTTATGACCGCGCCAATTTTAGTTGCTGCAGTCGTTTTAGGTGTAAGTATGAATGTTGCGCAAGTAGGATTCATGTTTACGACAAAACCGCTGCACCCTAATCTCAATAAAATAAATCCGATCAATGGTTTTAAAAACCTTTTCAATATGAAAAAGGTAGTTGAATTAATAAAAACCTTAGTTAAATTCACCATCATTGTCTACCTATCATGGGTGGCTCTGCGTGACGCCTTGCGCGATATTGCCTACTTAGTACGTGGTACTGTCCCGGTCGGGATAATGGTAATTGGTTCAATTATTTGGAGCTTTACTATCAAAATAGCCGGTGCATTTTTATTAATTGCCGCTGTTGATTATATTTATCAACGCAAACGATATACTAAAGATAATATGATGTCGAAATACGATATTAAGCAAGAATACAAACAATCTGAAGGTGATCCGCAACAAAAATCCGAACGCAAACGTATTCACCAAGAAATTCTTAACTCGCAAGGTACTGCTGCTGTGAAAAATGCCGATGTTGTTGTTCGTAATCCTGAACATATTGCTGTTGCTTTAAAATATGACAAAGAAAAAGGCTCAGCTCCGCAAGTTGTTGCTAAAGGTAGTCGTATTTGGGCTGAAAAAATTCTCGAAACCGCAAGACATTATGGGGTACCAGTAGTAAGAAATGTGCCTTTAGCCCATGCATTAGATAAACTTGAAGTTGGTGATGAAATTCCTGAAGAACTTTATGAAGCAGTCGCAGAAATATTAAATTTCGTATTCAGTCTTGCACAAGAACAAAAAAAGAAACAAAAGAAAAATCAAACCAACAAGTTGCCAGCAACAAATAAACGATCACCAACTAAAGGTCGATGACAGCAAATAGGTAAACATAATACCATACCTTAACCAATTAACTTTTTATATGTGTAGGATAAAACGTGGCAAACAACCTTGAAAGTTATCAAAGATTTACAGCACAGCCCGGCAATATCTCACAATTTGGCAATACTGTTGAAGAAATCAAGCTGCAGTATGGCAAGCCCGATCCCAATCCGGTGTTTTCGCCTATGCCAGAACATGCAGTCACTGATGTTCGCTTGGCTTTAGCTATTCGTGGCTCTGATCGTATCCGTTTGGCCTCACCTACCGAACCTTTACAAAATCCATTTGAAGGTCAGCGTATAAGTCTTGTACTAACCCGTAATGCCTATAGAAAATTAAAAGGTAAAGCTTTATTAGATTTGCAAGATGCTATCGAAGATGCTGAAGATATTAGTGATGAGACTAAATCATTAATGGTGGATTCTATTCGCCGCGTAATCGTTGGTCTTGGCGAATATCTCAATAAAAGCATTAGTCTTACTGAAGGTGTATATGCACGTTGTATTGCTTCTAGTAAGGGATAAAGTAGGGGGTGTCCCTAGTAGATGTAAAAAAATCAGTACCTTCATACAGCATTAAAGCTTTTACCATTCCTACACCATTGCTATAAGCTTTAATAACATGGCTGAAAATCAAAATATCGTTGGCGAGCAACTCCAAGCTCGTCTGTCAAAATTAATTGGGCAATGGTCTCAGGGTCGAGTTACCTTAAAACAAATAGTAGGTCTCTCTGACGAAGAACTCTATGCTATAGCAGAGCAAGGTTATTTGCTTTTTCTTCAGGGTAAAAGTGATGATGCACGCACGGTTTTTGAAGGATTGGTCGCTATTGATCCTAAAAATGCCTATTATTATCGTGCGTTAGGCGCAATTTATTGGCGTCTTAAAGAACCTCAAAAAGCCATTAAACAATTCACTTACGCTATTCGTGTCTCACCTAAAGAAATTTCTAGCTATGTAAATCGCGCTGAAATTAATGTTTCGCTCGGGCAATTTAAAGCTGCACGTAGCGATTTAACTACTGCATTGCGCATAGCTACTGCTGTCGACAAAGCTTTGGTTAAAAAAGCCCAAGCAATGTTACGCCTAATTCCATAAATATAATGCTAATTTTAATTTAAATTACTATTAATTGGTTAAGTTTAATTATTATTGCCGTGGCTTTAGCAATGGATGCCTTTGCAGTATCAATAATCACTGGTTTATCACTGGCAAAGCTTACACTATGGCATTGTCTACGAATGGCGGGCAGCTTTGGCCTTTTTCAAGCAATAATGCTGATGTTGGGGTGGCTTGCGGGTGAGTTGATATATGATTTAATGGCGAAATTAGATCACTGGATTGCTTTTACTTTGCTCGCTTTGGTTGGCGGCAAAATGCTAAAAGAATCTTTTAAGCAAAGAGAAACCCATCAAAAAGTTAAAAATGACCCTACTAAAGGTTGGTCTTTAATTGCACTTTCGTTAGCAACTAGTATTGATGCACTAGCAGTTGGATTATCGTTTGAAGACCATCATTCGAGGCCATCCGTTCATAGACATTTGCCCAAGTTGAAGGTGGTTCTGGAAATGACTCCGGTACCGGATGAGTCGCCCTATACTCAAACGTTTTATTGATGGCATTACGCA
>JAFGEK010000097.1 GCA_016931625.1 Deltaproteobacteria bacterium
AAATCTTATATTTAAAAGCATAAAAAAGATCTCTCACTACGTTCGAGATGACACCCATGTTTCGCCAGTATTTATTGAGAACTTACCGTGTGGCACCGTTACAGGCACCGTTACAGGTCGCTTGCAAGCGTTGTGGTATCCCTCGTTGTTCTCCCAACGATTTACGCCGCACTTTTTCACACTGGTGGCGGCAAGCGGGTGTACCACTTGAGCTGATTGCACCAGCTATGGGGCATGCTGATACGCGTATGGTCGAGCGTGTTTATGGCAAATTAACTACCGATGAATTAGCAAAACGCCTAGCCGCAATAGTTCCTAATTACCACAAATACGCCACAGACTCATATGCAAACGATGGATTTGATAGACATAAAGGATTGGCAGATTCATCAGAAACGATTGATTTTACTTCAAAGATGGTGCCCAGGGGCGGAATCGAACCACCGACACGAGGATTTTCAGTCCTCTGCTCTACCAACTGAGCTACCTGGGCAAAAATGCTAAAGTTGGCCAGGGCACCGGGGCCGACAACTAACCCTTAGAGAGCCAACAGTCAACTAATTTGATAAATAGCAGTTTAATAAATTTTAATTGTGATCATGATCAAATCAAACCTAACTTTATTAAAAAATGAACTTTTAAATCGGTAATAATAAAAATTATATGTAAAACCAATAGACTATATATTTACGTTTCTGCAAGAATAACAAGAAGATAAATACCACCAATTATTTAAAATACCCAGCTTACTGTAATTATACGTGCACCTAACTATAAAATAATTAGCAACACTTTAAGGATTTCACCGATATTAAATAGTAAGAAACAAAAACAATGACTTTTAATCACTATATATTAATAAAAAGTAGAGATATTAAAATGAAAACTTTAAATGATGTAATAGAATTAGCCGCAAGTTTAGACGGAAAAACCGGTAACAGTCCTGATGAAAAAGCATTAATGAATGCGTATATTGCCCAACGAACTCAGTTGGCTATCAATCATCCTGAACTGCAAAAGACACTTTACAATGATGTCTATAACAGCCTAAAAAACTTTAAAAAAACTTTTAGTGATGACAATGGCGTTGTTGATATAACTATCATTAAAAAAATGACTTCTGCAATAAATGCCAGCCTTGAACCTTAAATTAACTTTATAATTTATATTCTTTGCTATATCCGTCATAAAAGGATATCGCTCACAGCCATTATGGCAATGGCAGTTAAAACAAAGGTTAGCAAAATTATTGCGGTCTTGCATGAGCTCTACCCCAACCCTACTTGCGCGCTTTTTCACCACAATGCATTTGAATTGTTAGTTGCCACAATTTTATCAGCTCAAGCTAATGACAAAACCATAAATACAGTTACGCCTGAATTGTTTGCAAAATTTCCTACCCCAGCAGCTATGGCCGCAGCACCGCTTGCTGAAATTGAACATCTGGTGAGTCGTGTTAATTTTTTTCATAATAAAAGCAAAAATATTAGCGCCATGAGTAAAGCGTTGGTTGAAAAATACCATGGTGAGGTTCCACAATCGATCGAGGCTTTAATAAAACTACCAGGTGTAGCTCGAAAAACCGCCAATGTAGTGCTTGGCACCGTGTGGGACATTAAAAGTGGTATTGTTGTTGATACTCATGTAATGCGTTTATCTCAACTTCTTGGGCTATCAACTGCCAGCGAGGCCCCTAAAATTGAACGCGATTTAATGGCAATCGTTCCCCAAGATGATTGGATTTTATTCAGTAATCTGTTGATTTATCATGGTCGGCAAATTTGCATTGCACGTCGACCACTGTGCAAAAATTGCGGCTTAAATAAACTTTGTCCATCTGCTTTTAGAGCAGTTCCATTTTGAAGTGAGCGTAGCGAGACACGATAGACCGTAGCCGAAGGTGGCGCCCGAGGAGTGAGCAGCGCAGGAATAGTGGACCTATTTCGAGCAGCGAAACGACGAGGCCGCCAGCTTTAGGCAGGTATGTCGTGTCGCAGTAGATCAATTCAAAAGGAAACTGCTCTAAGATTGCGGTGAAACCTAAAAAAATATCCAAAAAATAAATTAAACACGCGGTTCACAAGTAAGTACTAGTTCACCGGTGTTCTCGTCGACTTGTACTTCACCACCATTAGTTAATTTGCCAAAGAGAATTTCATCAGCTAATTGGCGCCGCAATTTTGTATCAATTAAACGAGCCATGGGACGCGCCCCATGTTTTTGGTCATAGCCGTTAGTCGCTAACCAATGCCGCGCCTGGTCGGTAAGCGAAATCGTAATCCGCTTAGATTCAAGTTGTGCTTCAAGTTCAGAAATTAGCTTATCAACCACCTGTTCGATAATTGGCGGCGTTAAGTGAGCAAAAGTAACCCATGCATCAAGACGGTTGCGAAATTCAGGGGGAAATAATTTTTCGATGGCGCGTTTTTCGCTGCCAACACTCATCGCTTCACCAAAACCAATAGCATTGGCTTGCATATCAAAAGCACCGGCATTGGTGGTCATGATCAAGGTGACATTGCGAAAATCAGCTTTACGCCCATTGTTATCAGTAAGAGTGGCGTGGTCCATAACCTGTAATAATATATTAAATATATCTGCATGGGCTTTTTCAATTTCATCAAGGATTAATACTGCGTGCGGATTTTTAACGATCGCATCGGTTAGTAACCCACCTTGATCAAAACCAACATATCCTGGTGGCGCACCAATAAGACGCGACACGGTATGCTTTTCCATGTATTCAGACATGTCAAAACGAATAAGTTCTACTCCGAGGGCTTTGGCTAATTGACGCGCCAACTCAGTTTTACCAACGCCGGTTGGCCCTGAGAACAAAAAGCTGCCCACCGGATGTTCAGGGTGAGCTAAGCCGGCACGCGAAAGTTTTATCGCCGCACAAATCGCATCAATGGCATTATCTTGACCATAAATTACCAGTTTAAGGTCACGATCTAAAGTAGCAAGTCGCTCTTTATCAGACGTTGAGACCGTGCGCGATGGCACTCTGGCCATACGCGCTACGATATTCTCAATATCTTTAGTACGTATATTTTTAGGACGTTTTGAAGCAGGCAGCAAGCGAGCCGCCGCGCCAGCTTCATCAAGTACGTCGATAGCTTTATCAGGTAAGAAGCGATCACTAATATATTTTGCCCCTAATTCAGCAGCAAGCCGAACGGCGTTGTTAGTATAGGTAATACCGTGATGATCTTCGTATTGTTTTTTTAATCCCTGCAGAATTAACACGGTTTCAGCTACCGATGGTTCTTTAATGTCAATTTTTTGAAAACGTCGCGCCAAAGCCCGATCCCGTTCAAAGGCATTTTGAAATTCTTTGTAAGTAGTTGAACCAATACAGCGCAAATCTCCAGCAGCAAGCGCTGGCTTTAATATATTTGAAGCATCAAGCGTGCCCCCTGAAACTGAACCAGCCCCCACTATGGTATGTATTTCGTCAATAAACAAAATGGCGTTTTCTTTATTGGTGATCGCCTTAATTACTGCTTTTAATCGCTGTTCAAATTCACCGCGAAATTTAGTACCTGCTATTAACGCCCCCATATCAAGGGCATAAATTTCAGCACTACGTAAAAGTTCGGGAACTCGCCCTTCGTAAATCGCTAAAGCTAAACCTTCGGCAATTGCTGTTTTGCCAACCCCCGGTTCGCCTACAAACACGGGATTATTTTTGCGGCGACGACATAAAACATGAATCGTTCGTTCAAGCTCTTGCTGACGACCAATAAGCGGATCAATTTTGCCAGCGGCAGCCTTGGCAATTAGACTAATAGTAAAAGCTTCAAGTGGATCCTGCTTGTTGCGGCTATCACCAGTATCATCTTCTTCGACTTTGGGAAATTCGCCTAAATCACCCTCACCATTTTTAGAAATACCATGCGAAATGAAGTCAAGAATATCAAGGCGGTTTATTCCTTGCTGCCGCAGTAAGTATACCGCTTGCGAATCAGGCTCATGAAACATTGCCGCTAATACATCACCTGCGTCTATTTCTTTCTTGCCGGCAGATTGTACGTGAATTGCAGCACGACGCAGCACGCGAGTTACCGCCAAGGTTTGTTCAAGATCTAAACGCTCACCAGGTGAAACGACTTCAAGTGTAATTAGATATTCTTCAAGCGATTTTTTTAAAGCATTAATATCCGCGCCACAGCCTTCAAGAATATTTATCGCCCATTTATCATGGCACATAGCAAACAATAAATGCTCAAGACAGACGAGTTCATGTCGTCGGCGTTCAGCTTCGCGTACCGCTAAATTAAAGGTCAGCTCTAACTCTCGGGTAATCATGTTTCGGGCTCCGTTGAGCAACGCAAGGGAAATTCATGAGCCCTGGCAATGCGAATAACTTTAGCAGCTTTGGTTTCAGCGATTTCATGGCTATAAACACCAGCAATACCAACGCCTTTTTGATGAACTTGTAACATAATTTCAGCGGCTTTAATTTCAGAATGACGAAAAACCGTCATTAATATCATCACCACAAAATCCATGGTGGTATAATCATCATTATGCAATAGCACCTTAAATAAGCGTGGTCGTTGAACTTTGCGTTCTTGGGCGGTTGCTATTGCCCCTTCGCCTTGCCAGCTGAAGTTATTATTATTATCGTCATGTTCGTGTGCCATCAATGCACATTATAAGCATCCTGCAAGCAAAACGATAGCTTTCAAGCTATAAACTTAAATTATTTTGGCATTAAAAATCTTATAGAGTTACGGCTATTTCAATGCCTACATTCCACTCACGTTTACTTTCATACTTGCCATAATTTCGTGAGTTGGGATCAGTATTTAATTCCCATTGTTGCGTTATGCGACCAACAAGATAGGTATAGGTAACCAATTGATAACGCGCCTGGGCCACTGCGTATGAACGGTTATCGAGTTTAAAAATATCTTCGGTATTTTCGATATTTGTACGTGCATAAAATGCTTTAAATTGCACAACTTCAAGAGCCGGAACACTTAAAAACACTTGCAGATTAGGGTAGCTGCCTTGATAGGCTTCATAGCTAGCACCAATTTGAAACAGCCCAACAAAATCAAAAGCCAACTCCCCTAAAAAGCCATTAATACCTTTACCTGAAGGCAAATTGCGTACCGTTACTACTTTAGGTGCTGCTTTGTTATCAAATTTATAACTGAAACGTTCAATTTCATAAAATGAGTTAAAATACGCAGGTAAGTAATCAGATGCAAAACGGCGATATTCAAGACGAATAGGAATAGTCAATGAAAAGCCGATTGGCATTTTTAAAGTGGTTAGCACACCAAGGTGCCAACCCCAGCCAGCTTGATTGATAAAATTCAAATCAGTGTAAGGAATTAAGTCGATAATAGCGGTGTGGAGGGCTTGTACTTCGAGATCAAAACCATAAACTGATGCTTTAATCGATTGCTCAACTACATAGGCACCATTTTTAACTAAAGGCGTAGCTGTCACGCTACTACCAGATTGCCCACTAGTATCAGCCATTTTATAAATAGCTGGCGCATTGACATCGCTAACTAAACTAAAGCCAACTGCTAAAATATTTAACAAGCCACTTGGGTCAACTAATACTAGCGGTTTGAAGTAGGCACGAGTACCAAAAATACGTGAACGAGTATTGCTTGAATCGTAAATTGACCCAAGATCAGAAATTAAAGTTTCGATACCACCATAGTCAGTATTTACATCAAAGGTGGAACCAACTCGAAATGTCGCCGCATCAAGATTGTTGATATAACCTTTAACGATAGTGCCATGTCCAATATCCGCGGCTAATTCGCCAACCCGTAAATAAAAATTATCGCGTTTATGCCCTAAGCGAACATAACGTATTACTTGTAAGAATTCGCTTTTTTGATCCCAATCTTCACGACGAATGATGCCATAGTAATCATTTGCCTTATCATCAGGAGGCATACGCAAACGCAACGGCACTTGCAGCCCAAGGCCTACCGGGCCAAGATTAAGTTCACTCTTAAGGGTAAGCTGCAAAAAATTATCTTCGCCAATCTGGGTGAATCCCAAAGCAGCGCCGATAGTCTGCTGTCCTTGCGGCATTGAACTAGCAAAGCGTTCTTCACCTGGCATCGGCCCCATTTCAGCTCGCACGTTATATAAGGGTAGTAAAAATATGGAAATCGTCGCGAGCAGTCGCTTCATAGCTGCCTCCATTTATTAGTACTGTAGATGATCATACACAGTGGCAGTTAAAATCAAATGATTCTTGAAAAATCTCTTTAACGCAAAGTGCCTTTGCGCTGGTGGTGTTTAATCTGCATCATAAATACCGAACCGGTAATGCCATCAAGCAGGGCGAATATGCCAATACCCATAATTGCAGCCAGTATTGCTGTAAATTTATCTAAATCTGAAAAAATATAAAACACAAAGTCCAAAATAGTTGTTTGCAATATCCTTTTTTTTAATATTTGATTTTAAAATTAACCGGTTATCTGTTATGGCCGTAACTTCTCAAAAAGTCTGGGCGAAACAAAGAATGTCATTTCGACTGCAAG
>JAFGEK010000098.1 GCA_016931625.1 Deltaproteobacteria bacterium
ACTCTCTACGTCATGCCCTCGAAAGAGGGCATCCAGTAAAGCCTAATAAAATCGATCAATTACAGAGATGAGATCAAGAGTCAGCCCCCCCCCAGCAGAACGTAACACAAGTAACTACAAGTAATGGCAAGGTAATAATTTCAGTACCTCAAGGCGAACAATACGAAAACGCTAACAACTCAGGGCAATTTTTAAGCCAAAAAACAATATGTTCTGTTTTAAGTTATGCGCCAGTTCCTGAAAAACCTGCTGGATTAATATCTAATGGATTAAAGATAGTTAGTACGGCTTCTAATATTACCACGGCATGGAATATTACCGGGAGTAATTTAGGTTGGGGACAGGTTGGTTATTATATTCTTGCGATAACTAGTTCACACAATCAAATTTTAGTAAAAGAACTGCTCGATACACCAAACAAATTATTTGTTAGGGGCGCTTCAATAGCAAAAGTAAATGCTGCGGCAGATCAAGCAATAGCTCTGCATTTGCCAGAGATTATTGAAAGTTCACTATTAAGTCATTTAAATTATGGTATTTTTCCAGAATCAAATGATGAAATATTAGCGAGTATTAAATCATATCTAGAATCTGTCGAAATTGATTGTTCGTCAGCAAACGTTCAAAAATTATTATCAGCAATAAAAGCCGAATTGCAACAAATAAAGATACCTATGAATAGTAATTTAAAAAAAATAAAAGCACCAATGAATACAATTATAGAAACACTAGTGAATAATAATATTACTATTCAGCATTGTTTGCAGAACACTCAATGTTTTATAGGTGGTACTTTCTTTATGACAGATGAAATTAAGCTAATAGAAAATATATTTCAGAAGATTGATCCTACCATTAAAATCGATAAAAAAGCAATTATAGCTGCATTTGACCAACAGAAGGCAACGCGATCGGAATTACATAATTTTTTTGTCAGGAACCAAAACTATCCAACCGCAAGAACTATAATAACAGATACCTTTGATAATATGGATGACGCTCTAATAGCTTATAGACGAATGCTTCAGGATGTAGTTACTAAGCTATATAGGCAACATAGCCCTCCAACTCCAGCACTCTCTCGCAATAACATTATTATGGCCATAATCAATAGAAATATTAGAAAGTATTTGCCTGAATATTCACAGAATCTCGGTAAGGTAATGACAAAATATGTGGATAAATACGTTGCAAGGCCATTTTGCAATGCCGGTACGCGAATACTGCAACGTGCTGTGCCTCTTTTAAATATTGGTGCAGTGACTATCGATGCGGCTATCTGGGCTAAATATATAAATGAAGAAGGTAATCACTACATTCGCAATAACTTGGCATCCCTTACAATGATTCTCCAGGCAGTTTCTTCTTATATAAGCGTGGAGGAAGCTTCAGCAGGCCCAGTGACTGCTGTTGTGCTTACTCCAGTATTATTTACCCCGCAGATCCTTTTTGGTTGTGCTGCTTCCATTACCGGTGTGTTAAGAGATTGCATCCCTAATGATTGGTTCTAGTGATGGTTAATCATGGCGTAATAGCGCCTGATGCTAGCGAGCTGCTTACTAGGTTGAAAACTCTATCATTAGATGGCATTCGTGCACGCCTGCCGCCCATACAACCTATTACTAAGAATGCGCTCTTAACTCGCCTCGATGAGTTGCGCTGCCTTTATGTCGATCGCCAACCGCTTACTACAGAAGAGTTCATCGTCGATCATAATGAAATAGTTATTGATACTATTGCTTTTTACGGTAAGCGCCCGGTGCCATTCAGCGCTAGAAGCACCATGCAACTGGTGGTTGTTCCAGACCAACCCAGCCTTAAAAAATTTCTCGGTCGTAAAATTGGCGAGCGCTTTGTTTGCAAAGAACGACTTACTGATGATTACCCAGCGGTAGATTTTCGCGCTAAAGTTGTTGAGGTGCAGATAATTATTAAAAATGCCAACAAACTTACAATTCCGTTGCCTGATGACCTTAAGTTTCTTGCTAAACTCAAGCTCGGTAATAGTTTAGAAGAGATGATGTCGAATTTAGTCAAGAATATGATCGATGAGCAGAAACTTGCCTATATTACGCAAATACGCCAGCAGGCAATTAGCGAACTAGCCTCTACTCAAATAGACAGTATAGCCACATCACTAATCGATAGTGAGATAGAGAACATTTGGACCTCGCGCGAAAAACCAATATTACAGGCGTTTGCTATTTCAGAAAAACAACAACGCGAGCTATGCCAGACTTGGGTCAATCATGATGCTTTGCGTGCCACTATACATAAGCAACTTGCCGAGGCGCAGGTAATTGATACGCTCATACAAGAGGGTATCGTAAAGCTTAACAAACAAGACTTCGACGCATTTTTAGAACAATTAGAATCAGCTTGCGGCATTAAACCAACTACTCTTAAATCCGCAATCACTGCCGAACCCGAAGCTGCCAAGCCATTGCTTGAGACTATTGCCAAGTTAATTATAGATGATAAGCTTCTCGATGTTATTTTTGCAACCCAAGCTCGCGCTATGCCATAAGACCATTATCAACTTGTGCTGCTCTGCCACCCAATGCTCCTTACGGATGCTACTAAAAACGTTTAAGAACAGCGACCATGAAATAGAGCTTGTATTTTTTTCATCGAGAGAAACAAATGCAGTGGATCATCCAACAATGCATAAAAGCCATATTTAAGATAAAAAGATTTTGCACTTTGGTTTTTTGCGGTTACCACAACGCCATAAATAGCTATCTTTTGATTCATTTGCCATGCCTGTTGCAAAGCATGCAGCAATAGCGTTTCTCCCAACCTAAAACCTTGAGCATTTCGATCTACGGCTAATCGACCCAAGGTTGCTACAGGTATAGGATAGCGGCCTAATCCTTTACGTATTTGTTCTGGTAAGTTTTCAAACACAACCGAGCCACTGCTAATCGTGTAGTAGCCAGCGACTAATTTAGTATCAGGATGAATCGCTACTATAGTTCTGCCGATATTTTTGGCATCATTCTGCCTAGCGTATTTGCGAAAATATCTATTTAATTCATCAATGCCGCAATCAAAGTTTTCTCTATCATGATGTTTATTAATTTGTTCAAAAACCCATAGTATATTATTTTTTATAGCGGGCATTAAATCTCCGAGCCGCTTTTTTTAAAGCTTTATTGGGTGGCGTTATATCATCAAGAGTCTGTAAAAACTGATCTCGGTCGCGATCTGATAATCTAAGCCGCTCTGTGCGTTCGATGATTTCTTGTGCGCTGCGCAGAGAGCTTGAAAGAATGAAGTCAGTAAGAGTTTGTTCAGCTAAAAGCGCGGCTTTTTCAATCAGTACCTTATTAGTAATATTAAGTCTGATATCTAGGCGCTTACTAATCGTTTCAGATGATTTCATAATTCTTGCTTTCTAATGATTAACTAATTATTAATATTGTACGGTAAATTGCTGTACAAATCAAATAGTAGTTATGCTTAGGAAAAATTAACGCATAAGTCAAAATATTTATACCATGTAAACCATAAAATACCTAAGGTAGTGTTATGTGTCCATTGCCATGTGTCTGGTTAAAATGATCAGGGATGCTTCCAGCATAAGACAAACAATCATTATTTCTTCTCGTTTGGCACTATATTTGGGTCCTCAAGCTAATACCATCTTTTTAATGCATAATATTGAAGTTGACAATGCATATACATTAACGTCATTATATGCATAGGAGAAATATATGCGTACAACACTTGATCTACCAGAAGCTCTAATAAAAGAAGCGATGCAAGTAACCCATATAAATGTCAAAACCGAGCTAATAAAGACCGCTTTGATAAATCTTATCCAAAGAGAGCGGGTGAAGGAAATTGCAAAATATTATGGTAAGCTTGATCTAACTATTGATTTAGATACATTGAGAAAAAGATGAGTCAAATATTGATCGACTCTTCGGTTTGGATAGCATTTTTTAAAGGCCGTAAAGAAGCCTATGCTTTAAACGAGTTGATTAAAGTAAATTGTATTTATACAAATGATTTAATACTA
>JAFGEK010000099.1 GCA_016931625.1 Deltaproteobacteria bacterium
ACTGCTAAGGTGCCAAAGACACCACAAGCACCATGTACTGATACGGCACCAACCGGATCATCAATATGCAATATTTTGTCGATGAAACCAACGGCTAGTACAACAATTATGCCAGCAATAGCGCCTATAATGATTGCAGAGCCGGGTGAAACTACCGCGCAAGGTGCGGTAATAGCAACTAAGCCTGCCAAGGCGCCGTTAAGGGTCATACTGGCATCAGGTTTTTTATACAATCCCCAAGCGGTAAACATGGCTGAAATGGTGCCAGCAGCAGCAGCTAAAGTGGTAGTAACTGCAATAGTAGCAATCGCTAGATTAGATGCAGAAACGGTACTGCCTGGGTTGAACCCAAACCAACCAAACCACAAAATAAAAACCCCTAAAGCTGCTAGGGGAATACTGTGGCCAGGAAAAGCACGCGATTCAGTGCGGCCATTATGTCGAATATATTTGCCAGTACGTGGGCCTAACATAAGTGCACCAACTAAGCCCGCCCAAGCGCCGACTGAGTGAACAACGGTCGAACCGGCAAAGTCAATCATACCTAATTTGCTTAACCAACCACCACCCCAAATCCAGTGACCAACGATGGGGTAGATAATCGCTGAGATTACAACACTATAAGCAAGATATCCGCTAAATTTGGTGCGCTCAGCCATGGCTCCTGAAGCAATAGTAGCAGCAGTCGCGGCAAACATTACTTGAAATAACCAAAAAGCAAGTTGCCAGAGACCGTCACCAGTGCTGGGATCTCCTGCAGATAAGAAAAAGCCACTAGTGCCAAACAAACCAAAAGCATCGGTACCAAACATAATGGCAAAGCCAACAGCCCAAAATACTATTGAACCAGCGCAAAGGTCGATGATGTTTTTCATAACAATGTTACAAGCGTTTTTAGTGCGGGTAAAACCAGTCTCCACTAATGCAAAACCAGCCTGCATAAAAAATACCAGAAATGCCGCAACTAACACCCAAACGGTGTCGAGAGCTTTGGCATTTGATGCAATCGTTGGATCAGCCGCCATTGCTGCGCTTGCCCACATCATTGCCGCCGTGAGCGTTATAATTGATATTACCTTCTTCATTTGCCGTCCTTTCTAATGTCTAATGCCTTGGCCTGTCGTTTTGCAGACGGCCGTATTATTTAATCGCCATGAGACGATGCCATTTAGGTATGCAAAGGACGGGCCAATTTTGTTGGTAGATGCTGCGATTAATAATTTGCTAGATAAAATAGGGAAGTTGTTACTTGTTATGACAATTGTTAATTATTTTAAATATTGTTAAAGGCCACCATCACGTAGTAAAGGGTTAGAGTTCCTACAAAATTGTAGTAATTATAACATAATAATGAATGTTATGTGCGTTTTAGCATATCATTAAAAAATTTTTATAATTAACAACCAGTCCCATGTCTTTGGAACTAAGACCGCGGGTTCAATCTGTTACATCCCCTTCATATTCTATATGCGCTAGTACCATTTTAAGCTCGCCGTACGAAAACTCATCATCAAAATGTGATTTTGCAGGAGTCAGCATCATTTTTTCTTGTGAGAGAAAGTATTTTTGGATTTTATGCACCTTGTCTGAAGACAAAAATTGGTCAATACTGAGTATACCGTTACTTATATGTTTAGCTATATGCCCTTCAATGGTTGATAGCGTTAGATTTCTTTCTGCTGCGATTTCATTAAGGGTTTTGCCCGACATAAAAAGGTCAAAGGTAACTTTTAAGGTATTTATCTTTTCTTTTTTACGTTGAGCCTTGCCTTCGTTGAGCGGCGTGTAATCGCATGCAAGCGGCGATCTGTTTGCTGTACTGTATTTTAAAATTATTTGTAATATCTCTTCACCAAAACACTCAACTTTCTTTTTGCCCATACCTTTAATTTCTTTAAGCGCTTTTAAAGAGGATGGCATAACTGTTGCAATTTGCATCAAAGTTTGCTGATGCATAATTACATATACCGGGACATTATTTTCTTGCGCCCTGTGGCGCCGCCAGTCTTTCAATTTATTGATAAGCGCATTATAGGCATCAAAAGCGCTGCTATCATCTGTTTTTAACTGATCCGAAGGTATTTTTTTCTCAATGGGTTTTTCAATGCATCCTTTGGCTCTAGCGACAAGATAATCATTTAGCAAAAAACCTTGTCTGCATGACTTAAGGCAGGCAAGTTTTTTTTGCATTTCTTCCTGACATCTTCGTAGACTATCATTTATGGCTTTGTGTATTTCTTTGTTATCAAAATCAATCGTATCATTCACGACTTCCGTCTCAGTAGCACATGTTTGCAATAGATCGATAAAATATCTAGTCGCTTTTTTGACTTTATCTTGAAGTTTTAGGTTTAATTCTATCTCTGTATTTTCGCATAGCAGATTTTTAATTTGCATGGTGAATTTAACGGCTATTGCAAATATTTGCGTACTAATTATCGTATCTATGGCCCGAAAAGATTCTAACAATTTGGCTAATAGTTTTTCTTGGTTTTTATTAAGCAGATTCAGACAATATCTCGACCGGTTTTTAAGAAGAGAAAAATTAAAGAGCTCATATAGAAGTGAATGCTGGTACAAAACGGCAGCTTGCTGCAACTGCTCTTTGTTTGGTTGATTCAGCCGCACCTTTTGTGAAAATTCAGACACTAAATTATTTTTTATTAAAACGTTAGGAGAAAGTTTTGTCGTTAAAAACAACCCTTCTAATGTTTTGCACCTGCTGAGGGCCACGTAGACCTGACCATGGGCAAAAGCCGAAGCAGCATTAATTATCACCTTATCGAATGTCAGACCCTGGCTCTTGTGGATGGTGATGGCCCACGCGGCTTTAAGGGGATACTGGGTAAATGTTCCTATTACGGTTTCTATGATTTCACTTTTTTCATTTAAACCGTAGCGTGCATTTTGCCATTCTTCGGGTTTAACTGTGATTGTTGTGTTATCATCAGAACATTTTACGAATATGCTGTCTTCTTTGATGGAGATTACAGTTCCGATTTTGCCGTTGAAATAACGCTTTTGTGCAGATGAGTCGTTTTTAACAAACATGACTTGAGCGCCAATTTTTATATTCAATTCATAATCGGTGGGATAAGAATATTCTGGGAATTCGCCATCTATTTGAGACGTAAATGTAAACGATTTACCCCCAAGTTTGTTCATACGTTCTTGGTTTATTTGTTTTGCTTGATAGTTATGGGTAGTGAGGATGATGCATCCTTTTGCTTTTAAATCTATGTCTTTTTCAAACCGCTTGTTGAGCATCGCGAATGTTTCAAGATTTTTATCGGCACGGCGTACTCTGTTGAGCAGATCTATGAACTCAGGGTCGCTTTGTCGATATATCTGTTTGAGTTCGATGGTGACATAGTTTGAGTTTTTAAGCGCTTTGCTGCCGAAGAAAAAAGGTGTATTATAATATGGTTTAAGAATATTCCATTCATCATCTTTTATGACTGGTGCTAATTGTTGGATATCGCCGATCATGAGGAGCTGCACACCACCAAACGGTTTAGTGCGGTCACGAAACTTTCTTAATATCTCGTCGATGCCATCAAGTAGATCAGCACGCACCATGCTGATTTCGTCAATGACGATTAGATCGACACTTCGTATAATATTGAGTTTTTCGCGGCTGAAGCGGTGAAATTTTGCGGATAGTCCATTTTTAAAATCGCCATCGCCATCGGCCATTAGTGTTGATGCTTCTGTGGGAAGCCAAGGTCCGAAAGGCATTTGAAAAAATGAGTGAATCGTAACCCCGCCGGCGTTTATGGCGGCAACGCCGGTGGGCGCAAGTACAACCATACGCTTTAGTGAGGATTTTTTTAAATTGCGAAGAAATGTGGTTTTGCCGGTGCCAGCTTGGCCAGTAAGAAATACGTTTTTTGCAGTGTTTTGAACAAAGCCGTAGGCTAGCAAGAGTTCGGGATTGTCTGTATTAGAATTTTGCATAAACATACCCCCAGTGTTTTGCTTGAACTAACTATATGATTATTAAATCAATTGCTAGTGTTCAACTTGCAGCTTTGGCCATAATTAATAAACTTTAAAGCTTAGAAAAAAGTTTTATAAAGTAGCAAACAAGCCACAAGCAAATATAGTATGCCAATGATTTGAGCTTTAAAACCAGTTATCGATTTAATATCACCAGCATTATTAAAATTTCTTCTGCCGCTGAGGAATGTTTTTTTATTTTTAATACCAATTATGCCGAGATATCCTAAAAAGCCTGATACACCTAGCATAAGCAAAATTATAATCACATTGGTACCACCGCTAACAGTAGTTGCGTCAGCCATTGTACCCTCCTATTTGCTTCTGTAACCATATGTTTATATATAAATAACACATGAATTAATATAATTAATAAAACAAAGAAAATATTATTGCTTACTGTCTCATGCTGGGATGGTCAAAGCCCCCGCCTTACATCTTCATCTAGTGTGGTGTACTAAGTATAGGCGTAAGGCCTTAAAAGGTAATATAGGATTAAGACTTCGTGAAATTATTCGTCAAATATGTGGTGACCACGATGTCATTATAATGCGAGGTCATATATCAAAAGATCATGTTCATTTATTTATATCAATACCGCCACAAGTATGTATCAGTCGTTTAATGCAATAT
>JAFGEK010000100.1 GCA_016931625.1 Deltaproteobacteria bacterium
CCGGCAACTCGAACGTAATTTTTTGGACAATGCCAAGAAAAGAATTGTCTATTAAAAAATATACATTCACGTCATTCTCGATCTCTGTTTGCTTATGTTCTATCTCGTTTATTTTATTTTGTACTATCTTGCGAGTCTTTATAATATTATCCTTTGCTAGCGGCAAGTTAGCTGATTTGCTCATTCTTAATTTAATAATATCTTCATCGCATTTTTTAACTTGACGTATTAATGGCTCGACTATCTGATATAATCTTCCTAGTCGTACTATATTTATATAGTATTTAACCTCAGCATTAAATTGTTTTGGCAACTCTTTGGCAGTATTGGTTAAGGCTCCTGTAGCATTGGCAAAATTTTGCTGATACCTTTTAAAGGTGGTTGTATATCCTTCCAGCGAAGTTTCTATATAGCTTGGCTCTGGCAGATTAACTTTTGGCAGCTTTTGAAGGTTGCCTTCTTTGATTATTTTCGCTGCTTGATTTAAAGCATCTTGGATTTTAAAGCGTTCTTGCATAAGATCAGTAATTACTTTTTGTGCAAAATACATTTCTCGCCGCACATTACCCAGCTTATTGGCAGTGATGATTTGTTCATTAAAAGTGCGAGCAAATTCTTGTATATATTTAAAAGCATCACTTGAAGAGGTTGCGGTTTTGCCATTTTGAGTACAGGCTTTTTTATAACTATCTGCAAATGTTGCAGCAGCGCTGTAGTATTGTCGTGCTGTTTGTACATGATCTAGTAGGCTATTGCTTAATTCTACATCAGTAACCAGCGCTGTTTCAGCTTCTTTACAGTCAGATTTTAAAGCTTCGATCATAGTAGAGCCGAGCTCTTTGATTTGTTGCGCAAATTGTGCGAGGCTTGCTGGTGAATCAGGATTTGGCAAAGGTATTTTTTTATAAATAGAGGGTATCGCTCTTGGTTTAGGGGCCGGCGTACTAGGTTTAGATGGCAGAACACTAGGTTTAAGTGATGGGGGCACGAGTGGTTTTTGCGGCGTTTCTAAGAATGATTCGGTTGGTAGTATCTCACCCCCTATTGACTTTATAAGCGCATCAATATCACTAGCAGTAACTTTTGGTATAGCTGGCCCTGGAGGTATACGGTTGAGGTTTAATATTCTTGTGGACATTTCAAGGAAATGCATCCCATTTTCTATTGCGCTATTAATATCTGAATATGCCGGATCAGCTTTTAGCACCCTTGCCTCCGCCATTAACTCGATTGGAGAGATGCTATACCGTAGCGCCTCTATATCCGTAGCCAATTCGTTATTTATTTTTTCTAGTGCCTGGCGCTGTTGAGCCCAAGTATCAGCAAGCTTTTTTGCAGCTTCACCTTCGGCTTTTGTTGTTTCTCCAAATTTTAAAAGGAGTGTCTCAGCATCGGTTACTTTTGCAACTAACGCAGTTGCTTGCTGTTGCAGAGGTATAAGACCGAGAAGATCAGTAGGCTTAAGCAGCGGTTTTGGTTCTACGGATTCCGGAGGATTTTGTGTTGGCTTGCTTGGTTGCGGTGCCACAGACTCTGAGCTTGCTGAAGGTTTTGCGATAGCTGTAGGTTTTGCACCAGCCGCAAGCTCTGCACTAACCGTAGACTTTGCGCTTACCGGCACTTCTCGCCAGGCAAGTGTTTTAAAATACGCAGTCAAAGCATCGCGCATACGCGCTAACGAAGTTGTGCTCGGGTTATTGCGACACTCGCGCATTGCCTCTAATACAACTGCAAAGGCTCTGACTTCTGCTGCGTTAGGTTGATACCGTACCCCTTGGCGTCGCGAGCGCACATCTAAACCAACTGCGCGTTGCACTCCATGTGCCAGCCGCATTGCCAGCAAAAACTGTACGGTATGCTCAAGAGCCAAATACAACCCATCGAGATTACCCTGCGCTTGTAACAGAGCAATCGTATCGATAGCTCCTAAGCAAATAGCTTCCTCGGTAAAATAACGCGCTCCTTCACCAGCCTTGCTTGCTAAATTTCTAGCTAGATGTGCTTGTGTGCTTTGCGCACTACGCGCTGCTGCGGCTTTATAAACGCGTTGCACATGCCGCGCCGCAGCTAGTTGCACAATTCCCATCATCAAAATGCTGCGAAAATATCCACCTATACTAAAATCAATCAGCTCATACTCGCCAATCGCCCAGTTAAATACATTCATACCCATTAGAAAGCTAATGCCATCGTAAGTTACCCCAAGCGTGCATAAGCTTAAAGCTTCTAAGCCAAACGCGCCGTTACGCGCTAGATTCAATAGCTCTGCTGCTGATACTGCTTGTTTACCGAGCAATAAGCCGCTTGCTAACCCAGAGGTAGCAGTACCAACTGCCACCATCCCCACCAATTGCGGGGAATCTAATATACGAAGCACACCCATACCAAATTGCGCGGCATAGGAAGGCTCGGCTGCTTTGATGGCGTCTAGAGCCTCGTCGATATTTTCTCTGTTAATTATTTTTTGCAGCTCAGCATGCCGCCCATCACGCTCAATGCGTTGCAGACGCGAGACCTCTGCTTCAAAAGCAGCCACATCATAAGGCATAAAAATATCAGGCTCTGCTTCGCCAGCGCCAGTATGTAGTGCCTGATAAACAGCTTCTATTTCGCCCCAGTGACTTATGGCTAGCCTGCGTATCTTGGGTGAGGACAGCTCGCGGCTTGATAACACCAACCTGCGATTAGTTAAATTATGCCGCAGCAACACGGTATGAATTGCCAGCAGCAATGAGCCCTTGCCGTCACTGGTATAATGAAAGCTCTCGTTATTGCTGCTTTTATGGCTTAAATACGAGTGCATGGTTGCCTGATAGACCAACAAGGCATCACCAACGCGACCTTCTTTAGCCCTCTTTTGTATATATGAAATACGCGTGGCTAACACGCTGCTGTGCGAAATCTGTTTGTCATTACTTACCGCAAACTCGGCCATTGCCCGCAGAACCGGATCAGCATCAACCTCCACTGTTTTCGGTGAGATCGACTTGCCGTCGGCTATCCGCTCACATGCCGTATCTATGGCGCTAATGGTGTGCTCAAGTCTAGCAATTACCTGGCGCTCGCTTGCCTCGCCTAATAGCTCTGGATCGTGGGCGGTTGCTTTAAAGGCAGCCTTGGGGTCGCCGGCATATTTATCTACTGCGCTCAATCCGGCCTCAAAACGCCCGGCTCGTTGTGGGCTGTAACCGCGATTAACCCAATTATTTAGCTCCAACAAATCGCGCACTTCGCTGACACAGGCACTTATGGGGCTAAGGCTTAAGCGTAGATTGCTTTGTATGCCGGAGTCTTTATTAAGCCGCGCTTCTAAAGCGCGCTGGGTGTTATCTAGGTCAGTGGCTAGGGCTAACTTTTGCTGCTCTAAATGCTTATATATCGTGTAGTTTTTAGAGCCGAGGCGCTCTTGTAGCTGCAAATCAACAAGCGCGAAATATGCTTGTATGCATTGCATACTTGCCTGCGCTGCCGGTGAGGGAACGCGAGTGCTGGTGACATCGGTACTCTTATGTACACTAAGAGACGGGATAGATAAAAGCTGCGTTAGCGCAGCGCGGCTATACTTCTTAGCTCGGGGATTATCAGCAATGGGGCTTATTCCCGACTTATCTTTAAGGTAGTTGTCAACCTCGGTTGGGGGACTATTGCCGTTAATAAGCTCTAGCACAACCCCATCAGCATCAATGCTGCTGATACGATAAAGCACCTGGATATTCTCACCATCAGGCTGCCAAATATCTTTGTCGCTGCCAAAATACTCACCGCTGCGCCAAATTATTCCTTGCCCGACATCAAGCTGCGGGATTTGATTGGCCTCTTGCGCTATTGTGTGTTCTGCTGCTGCCATGATTGCCAGCAGCTCGTCTTGGGCACGCTTAAAGCGAATCTTTGCAGCATCATCAGGGGCCTCTTGGGTAAATGCTGGATCTAAAGCAGTCTTATAGTCAGCAATTAAGCCGTTAATGCTAATAGGGTTTACCGTGATTACCGGGCATTCAAATACTTCGTTAGTGCCATTAGTGCTGGAAGATACGGTGACAGTAGCCTTAGCGGCATGGGTTTTACTAGCAGTAACATTATTTTTATTAGATTTCGTAATTTTGCCGTTAGTGGCTTTATTGTGGCTATCATCAGAAATATCGCCGATAGTTGCCGGCAATTGATCGTTTGCGGCAGTGCTGCTTGCTACCTCATTCGTTCTTGTTTTAATAATTGGCGGTGTCACGCAATATTCTCACTTAAGCATCGTTATTTTAGCAGCAAATACAGAAAGCTTATATGCTATGTATCGGCAACTACCGTGTAAAATTGCTTATTTTTTTAATTGAGCGGACGAAATAAATTATTATACTGATGCATTCAGGGCGTGTCCCTGAAGTCGCCGCATTTTGGTTGTCATCCCCATAAAAATTAAGGATCCAGGCGTATTTTAAACCATACTTGATGCCCGCGCCGGAGCCTGTACTCATCGCCATTTTCACAGAGAGTAACTCCAGTGGGGATCGGCATGACGTAGTAATTTCGCGAGGATATAGACATCCAGGAATATACTCTAATTACGAGAGATTAAAACGAAATCGATAGCATCAAGCCAATATTGTGTAGTACCAAGGATATTGCGCGCAGCGTTAAGTCCATTATAGATATTATCTATTGCGGTATTTCCATGCTCAGCATAAGCTTGAGCTACTATCAATTTAATTTCTTGTTCATTAGTTAGATTGCCGAGCGCATACATATAAATATGGCCATTATATAATGTATTATTTATGGCTGCAGTACTTAATTCGGACGTTAGTTGTTCTAGGGTTCTTACTGTACCTTCCGCAGAGGTATTTAGCGTATTAATTGCTAGCATAGTTTTAATACCACGAATGACATTCACTCCTGTCTGGTAAATCTCTTGCAACTGCTGTTTATAGTATTCTAAAGGAGCAAATACTGTTTTTGAATTTTTCTGACAGCAGTTAATATCTTTTAATAACTTATTTACTTGTTGTTGTCGCGCCTCAATAGCGGCAAGAATAGTGTGCGCTTCTTTCTGGTAGTAGCCTCGATTGCGTTTAATGCCGGCATGGCGTTAGCAGGTAGACCTACACCTTTATATAAGCCAAAAGCAGTGGCGAGAAGCGCGCGCTTGGCGGCATTTTGCTTATCTGGCGCTGCCGCGCTCGCTATCAAGCTTAAACTGACCTTCTTTGGGATCAGAGAGAATAATTGGATTTACCTGCCATATTAGATCTCTAAACATTTCAGGAGCAACCACATGATAGTTGATTGCCTCATTATGCAAGCGGTTTATTGCTTCGTTATAGATATCATTTGGGGTTATTTTTAACCACGAGGTTTGTCCTAGTTGGGCTGGATCATAGATAGTGCCGGAGCGTAAATCACGCAAAACAGTCCACAGAGAAATAGTAAGGCGCAAAAAAGCACCGGCCGCATCAAAAGCGCGCGGGCTATGATCGCTGCCGTTGAGAAAATTAAAGCTATTATAGCCATCGATCAATAAAGCATTGAGAACCAGCTCAACCTGGTCACAATAAGCTGAGAAAAATTCAGTGGCTTGAATTACTACGGTCTGCTGCGTTGATGCGATTGCCCACTCGGTAAGGGGATTAGTCGTAAGACCGAATGGCACCGATGCTTCAGTATCAGCAATGCTACAAAAGCTCGCCGGCTTGCTTGCTAGGTTATTTAACGGCGTCTGTTGGTATTGCGCGAAGCTTGACGCCATAAATTGTTGCAGCGAGATGCCTTTAGGCGATTTTAAGCTATTATTTTTTGCAGTATTAATAATATTATAGTTAGCGTTGCAGTAATTCTGAGCCGGCGTAACTTTAAAATAATCAGAGCTTGCTTCATTTTGTGGCGCAAAGGCCGGCTGAAGCGACCATTGCGAGTTATCGACCATACCCATAAACGGTAAAGCTTCATTAATAGCATTAGCTTCATTTACGTTAGATTCGGTTGTTGGAGTACGCGACGTAACCCGTGTAGCATCAGTGCTATAGCCTGACGCGGTTAGCGGATATTTAGTATTAGTATCAGACATTTTTAACTCTTAAGCTTTTTATTTTATCGTGCTGTGGCGATTTATGTTGCTAATTTCCTAATTTAATTATCCAGTTATTCATTAAACCGAGACCTTGCCAGCGATCGTTGCTTGTCACTTATATCGTCGTTCACGTATACTAAGCGTAGTATTATTTTATAGGGCTGGCTTTTAAAGTGGACAAATAGGATGGAAACGCATTCTTCTAACACGCTAGCTGATGCCAAGCTTAGCGCGCGGTTACACGATGCACTGGCACGGTTTGAGCCCGCACGGTTTGAGCCCGTAGCCCCCCATGCAATAGCTGCGAGAGATCTTCTGCGACGTAGCGTAACAAAGTATGTATTGCCGTTATGTATGCTTGACCGAGTCTTACTGGCGCTTGCCAAAGACTACGGCCTGCGGCCGGGCATCGCCACCTTATGGGCGCATTATGTTACCCACTACTACGACTCGCCCAACTTCGAGCTTTTCTGCGACCACAGACGGGGAAAGCGCATTCGCTACAAGATCCGCGTGCGTCACTACCTTGATCGCAAGCTGTCCTTCACAGAAATTAAAAAGCGCATAAAACCGGCCTTCACCGAAGGTCTTATGCCCTATGATTTTTTTTAGTATTTAAAGCCATGTTCACGAATAAATAAATATAACAATAACGTATTTAGATACAAGTCATAAGTATTTGCTAATCACTCGCAATAATTTTCACTTAAAAATTTGAGTTTACCATAACATCTTTTATATTTGGCTCAAAATCAGAGATTTTAGCTGCATATGAGTAATGCGAAATAACTTTTTTATTAGGCATATAAAGCGGGAACGAATTTCCATGTATATCTAATATATTGCATGTTTCATTATATATTAAAGCATCGTCAAATGTTTTTGTGTATTCATATACTTCAAAATATTGCAAAGTTGGATCTTCAACAATAATAATTTTTCTTTGACTATTTGGGTTGTGATAATATATTTTTCGTCTTCGCGAATACGCAGTGCAGTGATCACCTAATAACTCTTTAATTGTCTTATTTAAATCAGCTGGCATATATTTATCTACATATTGAAGAGCATAGTCTATTTTTTTACGACGACCTTCTGATGTTAAATTGTAATTTCGCACATAATCTCTCATTTCTTTATTCAATCTATAAATATCACAGCCAGGTGCAGAAAGATTAATGTCTTTTGAATAGAAAGAAAAATAATCTGTATCACCTGGTTGTAATTTTTTCTTCTTTTGAGGATTTTATTTTTTTCTAATCTCTCTATGTGGTTCTCTATTATCTGGTGTAATTTTATTATTTTTATCTCTAATATTATATTTCTCATCGTATGGGCGCGACTTATTAGTACTTATGCCCTTCTCAGATTGATAAGAACTATTTGAAGTTCCATTCCCCTCCATCTTTAAAGCAGTAACACCAAGGCCCGCGGTAGCCATACCTATCTCGTCAGCTGTTTTTGCACCAACGCCAGTTGGCATATGTTTTATAACGTTCTTAATACCTTCAGTAGAAACACTTATTGCTGGGGCTGGCGCTGTCACTAGCTTCTCACTACAAAATGCCGGCAAACCATACTTGGGCACTGGTATATTTATTGCTGCATCTGGTATCTTATCTGCGGCTTTTTTGGCTGCTGCAAAAACTTTATCACTCTGCTTTAAGCCATATGCCGTACCTGCCTTTAGTCCTTTAAACACATAATATTCTGCTATTTGTATTGCTGCTTCATTAGTTGCCTTCATCGTTAAAGATATACCCATTCGATGAGCTGCATCTATTTTAGCTGATATGGGTTTATTGCGCACTTTGTCTATTTCTTGATTGCTTAAATATGGCCACATTTTTTCGGTGGCACAAGCGACACCTGGTATTTGCAATTCTTTTGCCAGCAATTCTTCAAATTGCGCTTTATTCTCTAAATAATAATCTGCGTTTACTCCGTCATGCTCTGCCTGATATTTTTTGTTTTCTTTCTCATTACATCTTTGTACATATTTTATGAGAAATAATTTAATTACTTTTTTATCTATGGTCTCTAGTATCTTACCTGGTATCTTTTCAAAGTTATGTAAAAGATACCTGACTAGTGATACTTTTGCTTTAGCATACTGTTTATCATGAGCTATTATCTCTTTACCTGTATTGTCTATTGTTTCACCATCAGTTGTTAATACTCTTAAGCAAGCAGCAAAAAATCCCTCAGGCTTTACCACTTTTATCAACTTGCCGCGACTCATATCTGGCCTGGTCATATAAAAATCATATTTGTCTTTTGCTTGTGCCACTATTGTATAAAATTTACCTACTACTAAATTGCCTACTTTAAAAACATTACCCTCACGCTTGGGCTTACCCATGCACATAATACCTAGGCCGGTATATGCATCTACTAGCCATCCTTTGGCATCTATAGTGTATTGCCCAATAAAATTTGCTTGCCTCGCTTTTAGCTCATCGACTGTAAAGGCACGCTCGCCTTGGCCTATTGCATTAAATAAATTGAATAAGGTTAAAAGCGGACCAAACTTTGGGTTATCCTCATGCTTAGCTATTTGCTGCTGCAAGCGCCTTTCAATACTAGCTGATATTTCTTTAGCTACATCTGGGGTTATTTTATTATCTATTATGCTCTGTGCTTCTATGCGAGTTAAGCCAAGGTGTGATAATTCTACTAACTGCGGGATATCATCAACTTTAGTTGAGCCATCAGTTGTTAATAAAATCTTAGCTTTTTTGCGACCACCTATTAGCGCATGAATACCACTAGCGGCGTTGCGAATTATTGGCTGCTTAATTTCTAGGGGCACTTGTTTAAATATGCCTATTTTATAAAAACGTTCACCTTGTTGTGGCTCAATTACTACCGCATCATAATTTTTTTTCTTGTTAAACTTGCTGGCTTCTTTCATCGCCGCGGAGGCTGTCATTTTTTTGGCGACAATTTTTTCTAATTTTATCGGAATATACCTCTGCTGACGCTCATCGTAGTATTCGGCTAAATTTTTACCGTTTGTGTAATTAATTGACATTTTATCTTAACCAATTTTGCAACTTTGCATAATACTAAGCTACCGTTAATTTGTCTCGATTGACTAATTAAGTAGTTTTGCATGCATATAACTACCAAATTTACAACGCTAATTAGGTAGTTTATTTTGCTAATTAATAATTCTTACTTAATGTGCGCTATTTTATCAATCAAGTCAATCATTTATTTTAACAAGTCTTAGTTGCTATTATTTTTTTAATTTTTTTTATATAGCTCTAATTGCTCATAGCAATACTAATCACTTATACACTTTGAGATGGACACAACTTTTACTGACCGTATTATTTTAATCACTGGCGCTACTTCTGGTATTGGTGCCGCATGTGCCGAAGCTTTTGCTGTTATTAACGCTAAGCTTATATTAATCGGACGACGTCAACATCGGCTTGAAGAACTGCAAAATAAACTTGGCGGCGAAAAACGTGTTTTAACAATTACATTAGATATTAGTGATACAGCAGCAACTAAAAATGCATTAAAAAACTTACCTAATCCATTTGCCCAAGTTGATGTGCTAGTTAACAATGCTGGGCTAGCTTTAGGTTTTGAACCTGCACAAGAGGCCTCACTTGATGATTGGCATACAATGATCAATATTAACTGGTGCGGTCTTGTAACCTGCACTCATTGCATTTTGCCAGGTATGGTTGCACGAAATTGTGGGCATATAATAAACATTGGCTCTATAGCCGGACTTTACCCCTACCCCAACGGTAATGTTTATAGCGCATACCTTTTAGCACGTGCTGCAGCCTTTATACTGCCGTGATAATGCTCCCAATCATGCACACTTAGGCCATGTTCGGTTTGGTCGAGTAATCCGCGACGAAGACAAGCTTCGACAAATTCTTCAGCGTCACCTTTCCAACCTGCGCCGATTGCAATGTCTTCAGAATCAAAACTGCTTAGGTCGCCATCAGGCGCCATTCGCAAAACCCAGGTCCACAAAGAACAGATAAGACCAAGCGCATGTGCACGAGTCACGTTACCGTCACGTGACGATTGGTTCGCTGTACTTCACGACTGCGCATGTGAACGAAATGCATGCGTAACACCAACAGCTCGCGAAGCCGTTGTGTATCAGCATCCGGTATGGCTACTGTGCGAACGTAAAGGTCACGGCGCACATCATCGCAGATCTCAAAAACGTCTCTGGTGTCGTCTTTTTGTCGTCCGCGTCTTGCTTTGGCGCGTACTTCACGGGCATCGATGACAATCGGCACCAATCCAGCCTTGGCGAGTTCGCGAGCTACGAATATAGAAGTCGTACCAGTTTCAAGGCCAACACGTGTACCCTTAGTCAAGTGTTGTTCGCGAACAAAAGCCGCAATAACTTCTCTTGAAGTTTCAAACTCTCCGGTAGCGACGGTATCACCGTTAGCTTGATTAACATGCTGAAATAATCAAGATAATATTCTAAGGTTTAATACTTCGCACTCCAGAGGCACTAGCCTGGTGAAAAAACAACAAAAAAACATGTAGCAAAATGGCACACCAACAACATTATGAATATCTCGACATAAGCTGCAAAAGCACCTTTGCAAGATTTTCGACTATATAAAGTTCATTCTCAGAAAGCTGAACTCTATTAAAATGGATATCTAAAATTTTTTCTAACGGAATGTCGGCAGATTCTTTTAATTTAGCTATATCAATATCTCTTTGTACTTTATAAAAATCAGTTTTCGACATGTTTTGAAGTACAGATAAATCATTATTGTCTTCATTTAAAACAAAGTCTTTTAAAGAAACAGCATTATTTGAATTATCATTTATAAATTTCGCGGATTCATCATTAGACAAACTTAAAGATGATTTGCGATATCTCCAATGGGGTGGATTACTTTTGCTTCTCCATTTAATTTGTCTGTTTGCGTTACAAAGCACCTCTTAGCGTTGATTTTGATCTTTATCTGTTGATGTTACAGATGTCTGCAAAAAATATATACAGACCATCCCAAAAACAAAACCCAATAAAGAAAATAATAGATTATGTTTCATAAGTACCACGTGAATTTGATGCATTAAGTGGCCATCACTGCATTAAGCGCAATTATTATTACTGCCATGAATGCAAACATGGCTTTTATCCTAAGAGATACCAAAATAGGATTGCCAGCAGATGGTGATGTAACCTACGAGATGGAACGACGTATATTAGATTTGGCGGTTAACAGCACTTATCGTGAATGTGTTGAGCG
>JAFGEK010000101.1 GCA_016931625.1 Deltaproteobacteria bacterium
CACTTTCATCAATTAAAAATAAGTCTTGCTATTAGTTTTGCTATTACAATTTTTACTCCCAAAGCACTTTATAAAATCTGCAAAAAACCGTAACAAAACCCACGCGCGGGTCTAAAAGCTCGTTAGTAATCACCTGGGCCAGCTCATGCATGATGAGCTCACCAACCTGTTGCGAACGTTTATTATGTTTTGATGCTGACACGATCTTTCTGCTCGTAGGGCCATAGCCCTATAAATGTCAAGCACCACAAGCACAGATCGTTAATACTTTGGCTTAAGTTCCATGGTGCCAGACGCCCTAGGTGGTGGGGATTTTATAAACCGCTTTGTATTAAATAATTGTGACAATAAGACCGATAGCATGGCAAATATTTAAACACTTAAAGCGGTAGTTGATGGTTTAAATGTTTTACATATTTAAAAATATAAACAATAGATGCGCTAATTTCTCCTACACACTTTTACTTTATTGCTTTGACGAAATTACATTTAAAACTGGAAGACAGTTATTGTTTAGCTGCCTTCATTTGGTTACTTATTTTTTCTGGGATCTTTTCAAGCGCTTTTTGATCAATAGTTTTTAAAAAACCTTCGCAAAAACTCGGACATGAAAGCTCTTCTCTACAGATAGACATTTGATTAATCATTTCTCCCTTTTTGTTTAGCACGTTAGCCCACGCAATGCCCAATTTAAAAAATACACTGCTATCTTTTTTAAACCTATTTTCATTATCTATGAGTTTCCTGTAAGCAGCATTTTTATAATTGTACTCATCAGGTAGTGCAAAGATAGCCCTAAGCAATACTTCAAACTGCTCTATGGTTGGAGGAAAAGGTAAATATTGAATTAGAAGAGCTAAACTTGAATAAAACCCATTATCAAAATTGCCACAACATTCGTTAGAACCTAGGCCATAGATCTGATCTTCTGATAATTCTTTAACTAAATCGATAGCTATTTTCGTAGCGTCTTTTCTAACATTATTTTTCGCAGTATCTTCTTTGTTTAGAACATCAATAGGAGGGCTATCAACACATGAGAGTAGTTGCAAACAGGTTTCTATAGCTAACCATGGATCACGCTGAGCAAGTTGTTTCAAATCGTTAAGAATTTTATCGGCATCTGTAATGCCATGACTTTGATGTAATGCATTGCTATATTTATAAAAATTCAATCTGGAGTAATTACGAGACCACGCGGACCTAATTTCCATGAATTTTGCCCATTTAAAATCAGCATTCGGTTTTGGGGTTGGCCCGTTTTTTTGTACCTTCGCCTGTTTGGCGAACCAATCTGCCATATCAAATACTGTCTTTTTTAAATCTGGTGGCTGCAAATCAAGGCCAAATCGCGTTTTCACTCCGGGAATTTTTTCTATTTTTATAGCTTCATTCAAACGATTGTTGTCTGTACCAGAAATATTCCCATCGAATGCAACTTCACGAATTGTTTCCATTAAAGGACCACCGCTATATCCTCGCTTATTAATTATCTCGTCTTGTAATTCTGTGGTGTTGATTTTTCCTTTTGATAGATGACGAGATAGCAATGCGGCAAAATCGTCACGAGTAGGTATACGGAGTTTATGAAGCTTAGCTAAAATTTGCTGATAGGCTTTTTTCTTAGCTACAGGGATAGAATAATATGAATCAGCTAATAACTTTAAATCCTCCACAGAAAACTTAAGTCCATAAAGTTGCAACGACTGGTTATCATTGCCAGGCAGGTTGGCGATATAAGACGCTACCTGACGAAAAACATTACAGTTATCAGAATGAGAAAAACCTGATTAAGTTAATTGCCTTTCAGAAATACTGCTATTTTTCTCAACCATTGGGTCGATCCTTTTTTTTGTTACTGTTCATCTCTCTAAGCTAACAAGCCTAATTATCGGTAACATATGTATTTAGTTGTTTATTTTTGAACATTCTTTATTACCGATCGGAGTTCATCAAGCGAAGCAGCCCACCGTTACACTCGCGCGATAACTTAAACATATCAAGAGGTTAAACCCGGCAGTTTGAAGCGGCGGACAAGTTGGTATTTGCGCAGCCGTAAGCGTGTAGCTAGTTGATTTTTAACAGCAAAATACTTCTTTGGTGCTAAGCTCCATGGTGCCAGACACTATTATCCCGGGACACTATTATCCTGCTTTTCCCCACCGAATGAAAATAACCCAAAATGCTTAAATATTTGCCTTGAGGGAAATAATAATGCTTAAATATTTGCCTTGAGGGAAAATTATAAGTAATTGTAGGTGAATGGATATCCTGAAGACACGCTATTTAGAAAACTATATGCTTTTAGATCTTAATGATGAAAAGATGGTTTTTGTCGGCGGGCCCCGTCAGGTTGGGAAGACGACTCTTGCAGTAGAGTTACTTGCTAAAAAGTTGCAACCTGCAGGCTATTTAAATTGGGATAATCGTGAAGATCGAAGAAAAATTTCTTCTTCACTCTGGCCGGGCGATGCAAAGCTACTGATTCTTGATGAGCTGCATAAATATAAAAAGTGGAAGAATTTTATTAAGGGTGAATATGACAAGCTTAAGCATGTGTACAAGTTCATCCTGACTGGCAGTGCCCGTATGGATACCTTTCGCCGAGGTGGGGATTCTTTGCAGGGGCGATATCATTATTACCGATTACATCCGTTTTCACTTGCAGAGCTGAATGGCTTTTGTGCATCGGTCATACCCTTTGAGGAGCTGTCGTTTGAAAATCTGCCACAGGCATACGGCATTGATCTGCTTGAAAAATTCGGTGGTTTTCCTGAACCGCTTTTCAAGGCAGAAGAGCGGTTTATCCGAAGATGGCACAATGAAAAGATTGAGCGTATGTTCAGAGAAGACATACAGGAGATGGCGATTGTTAACGATCTGGCCAGTATGAAATTACTTTCGGACTTGCTTCCATCACGAGTCGGATCGCTTCTGTCTACCAATGCCCTTCGTGAAGATCTTGAAGTATCGTTCAAGGCTGCCAAACGATGGCTCGATCTGCTTGAATCGTTTTATTATTGTTTCCGTATCTACCCATATTCTACCAATGCCCTTCGTGTACTTAAAAAAGAGCCTAAGTTGTACCTTTGGGACTGGTCAGAAGTTGCCGATGAAAGTGCCCGGTTTGAAAATCTTATCGCATCACATCTATTGAAACTAACTCATTACCTTTACGACTGCGAAGGGTATCGGGCAGAACTTCAGTTTTTGAGAGACCTCGATAAACGGGAAGTAGATTTCCTTGTGACCAATGACAAAAAACCGTGGTTTGCTGTTGAAGTCAAACTCCAGGACTGCAATCCATCAAAGACACTCATCCGTTTTAAAACCAAGTTAGAAATTCCCTGGTGTTTTCAGGTTGTCAGGCGATCTGGAATCGATATTCTGGCAAATGGAATACGGATAATTTCCGCAGACAAATTTTTAACGGGATTATGCTGATAAAATGCCAAGCCCAAGCTCATGGTGCCAGACGCCGCTAAGTATTGCTAGGCATTAGAGCACCGATATCTATTGCATTGCATTATATTATCTTTATTGATAACATAATGATATGGAATTCGAGCGCCTACTAGAATTAGTTAGTGATGAGCCAGTATTTGAAACGTCCTTGCTACTGGCAGGCAATGTCAAACCGCCCGGCGTACGCTTACAACTTGCTCGATGGGCAAAGAGCGGTAAGGTGTACCAACTGCGGCGGGGGCTATATGCTCTCGCTCCACCCTATCAAAAAGTGAAGCCCCATCCTTTCTTAGTTGCCAACCGCATGCAGCGGGCTTCTTATGTTAGCGGGTCATCGGCGCTGGCCTTTTTCGGGTTGATCCCTGATACCCTGTATGCCACGTTCAGTGTCACGACAAGGAGGCCGGAATACCATTCAACCCCACTTGGGAATTTTGCCTTTCAGCATATCAAGCCATTGTATTTGCGGGGTTACCTCGTGCATGAACTAGGTTGCGGGCAGCATGCTTTCATCGCCACTCCTGAAAAAGCACTGCTCGATTTGGTTTATTTGCAACCAGCCGGAGACACGCTAACCTATTTGCAGGAATTGCGCCTGCAAAACCTGGAACGCCTCGACTTGATCGCGCTGCAACAACAAGCGGAAATTTTTGGCAGCCCGAAAATGCTGCGAGCTTTTGAGGTCATTCGTAAGTTGGTTAAAACCGAAGCGCAGGAGTACGAAATGTTATGAAGGATTACCTGTTTGAACTAGTTCGCAGCGCAGCCCAACCAAGTGCAGGCCGCAACCTGGCGCGCGAGTATCTGCAGGCACGTATTTTAGCTGCTTGGCAACGCGCTGGTGCAATGATCCCGCTGGCCTTTCATGGCGGCACAGCATTACGCTTTCTTTATGCCCACGGTCGCTACTCGGAAGACCTGGATTTTGCCCTAGAACAAGCTCACGATCAGTATGATTTTCGGCGATACCTTAAGGCGATCCGTTCTGAGCTAAATCATGAAGGCTATTCGATCGAGTTAAAAGTCAGTGACACCAAAACGGTACACAGCGCCTTTGTGCGTTTCCCCGCTTTGCTTTATGAATTGGGACTATCTCCCCAACGTGCTGAAGTGTTGGCGGTAAAAATTGAGGTGGATACCAATCCACCGACCGGCGCGGTCCTTGCCACCACGGTGATTCGTCGCTTTGTAGTGCTCCAATTGCAGCACCATGATGAAGCCTCGCTGATGGCCGGCAAGTTACATGCCGTCTTGCAGCGCTTCTACACCAAAGGCCGCGATATTTACGATTTGCTATGGTACTTAAGTGATCCAAAATGGCCAGCACCAAACCTGGTATTGCTCAATAATGCGCTGCAACAAACGAATTGGACAGGCGACAAGCTTACCAATACGAACTGGCGACAAGTGGTACGTACACGATTGATGGGATTGGATTGGGAACAAGTTCTGGCTGATGTGCGCCTGTTTCTGGAACCTAGTTTCGATATGGCACTGCTAACCAAAGAAAACCTGATGCGACTTTTGGGGTAAAGAAAACGGAAAACGGGGTCAAGTCTTTCTCTTTGCATTTTCTAGCTTAAGGAGTTATTTTCGGCCCGACATACTTAAGCGGCCGAAGAGTAAAAGTGTTTTTAGATACAATTGCTTTTTTATCACCCAAGCATGATAAGATAAGATCCCATGAGCGACGGCGGCACCGGTGAAAAAACAGAAGAGCCTACCCCCGAGCGTTTGCGTAAGCTGCGACAAGAGGGCAATGTTCCCAAAAGCGCGTGTAGGAAAAATTAGCGCATATTCTTAAACGCTTATAACACGTAAACTATCAAATACCACTTTCATCAATTAAA
>JAFGEK010000102.1 GCA_016931625.1 Deltaproteobacteria bacterium
CTAGGAACTAGGAACTAGGAACTAGGAACTAGGAACTAGGAACTAGGAACTAGGAACTAGGAACTAGGAACTAGGAACTAGGAACTAAGAACTAAGGGGACACTGTTCTATATTTTCTGTTCTATATTTACCTAGTTACCTATATTTTCTGTTTTCATTTCTATTTGTATTGACATTATTATTTGTTCAAATTCATATATGTTGCTAAGTCTACAAAGACTGCGAATTTATATTAATAGATTAGTTTAATTTTTTTGGGGGATTCAATGGCCAGACTAGCACGAGTAAAAGCTGAAAATTGTGGAGCTTATTATCACCTATGTGGGCGAACTGGAGGTGTAATCGGTGATTATCCGCTTAATGATAAACAATGCCGTCGTAACGTAATTAATTTCATCAAATTTTTTTCTAAAGTCTTTTGCATGAGAGTGCTTGGCTTTAGCATCATGGGCAATCACTATCATCTAGTCATTCAAATGGATGGGCCAAGGCCTATACCACGAAAAGAGCTTATAGAACGGGCATCATTGCTTTACAAAAAAGAACTACTCAATAATTGGGCAGAGGCAAATTGGAAGCATTTTACCCAGCGGATATTAGATGTATCCGAATTTATGCGAAGCTTACAATCTAAAATAGCTAGATGGTACAATGACACCTACAACCGACGTGGCAGATTTTGGTCTGACCGTTTTAAAAGTGTACTGCTCGAAGACGAAAAAGCCATGTTCGACTGCCTTCTTTATGTAGAGCTAAATCCTGTTCGCGCTGGTATTGTTCAACGTCCAGAAGATTACGAAGGTTCATCAATATACTATCGCGAAGTAAAAGACGACAAATGGATGGCACCAATCAGCGAAATTACTGGGCAAACCAAATATAGTACCGCAATTAAAGAATATAAAGCTTGCGTGTATTACCGTGGCAATGTGCCGACCAAAGACAATCAAGCAGCGATATCAACACGTTTGCTAAAACAAGAAGAAGCGCGTGGTTTTACTTCAGCAGGGATGTTTAAAAAACGCATACGTCATTTTACTGATGGGGTTGTAATAGGCTCGGCTGAATTTGTAAGCGAAAAACTAAACAAAGTCAGAAACGCCGGGCAGTATCTTCGCCGCAAAAATCCGATACCACAAATGGATGGTATATATTTGTGCCTTCGACCGCAGCGAGGTGCTTGAATAGAATTTTTATAATTATCTAGCGATTAAAAGCCGAGAGACAAATAAGAACAGAATATAATATTTTGTGGTTATTATTAAAAAGGCAATTCGGACAAATCTTATTTTAATTACAACAGATACTAATAACTTAAAAAAAGTAAACAAACTAAAAGTAATGCAAACAGACAAATTGAGAAAAAATAAATCTTAAATCTCGTATTAATGTAAAATCCCAGAACAAAAATTCACAAACATTAACATATACGCATATATCTATAAAACAGTGTCCCTCTTTGGCTTATATCTATAAAACAGTGTCCCTCTTTGGCTTATCTATAAAACAGTGTCCCTCTTTGGCTTAAACAGTGTCCCTCTTTGGCCTTAAAACAGTGTCCCTCTTTGGCTCCTCTTTGGCTCTTTGGTATTTCGTATGCCGGATTTAGGGCGGTTTGCATTATTGCAACTTTTTTACGCATCCTTACCGCAAGGATACGATTAAAAGGTATCATCGAGCCATTCAAAATCTTCATTTTGACCGGCAGCATCACGTTGTAATCTTGTGGGATGATGTACAGTTACACCAGGGTTGAGAATCGGCAAGCTTAAGCGTTTTTTCATGCGTGCTACTACTAAGGGTGCAACTTGGTAACTGCAAGAAGGCAATACTTGCGGTTGTTCAAAAAAAGGTTTTTTAGGATATTTGCGACAAAACAATGGTCGACGTTTATAAATACCGCAGCGATTATCAGGCCGTTGATGCAAGCAACTAAAAATTATTTCGCCATTTGGACCGCGAGCCACTTCGATTAAACCATGTAGTGCATAATGAAACCAACTGAATAATCGCAATAGGGTAGGGCGATTAAGAATTAATCGTGGGGGATGTGCCATTATCATCCGGCAACATTCGCCACAGCGGAAACATGAGCCAAGTATTACAAAACGTGGTGGGCGCAGCATTTGGATAAAGCGAGTTGCGGCTAAATCAAGTTCGGCAAAAACTGAAATTGCCGCAGTCCAGATTACACTAAGTATTTTACCTTTAGTGACCAAGATTAGCAGAGCGATCGCAGCGATTGCAATATATGCTAATTCACTCATTAAGCCTGCACCCCAAAAGGTTTAACACCGGGGCGTCTTAGCAAAACATAAAAAGCGCCGGGACCGCCATGTACTGGCAATGCCGTACAAAAAGCTAATACATGAGGACGATTAGGCGCGCGTGATAACCAGCGCGGCAATGCTTCTTTAAGGATCGAAATACCATCAGGTGAGCTTTTGCCACGACCGGTAATGATCAATACGCAACGTTCATTATCAGCTCGAGCTCGTGTAATAAATGTGCTTAATATATTATGAGCTTCATCGCGGTGCATACCATGGAGATCAAGATGACGATGAAAAGCAAAGCTGCCTTTTTTTAAACTATGTAAAAGTTCGTGAGTTACTCCGGGTGCAACACCAGAAATAAATTCATCACCAGCAGTTAATTCAAATGGGCTCTCGCCCCGAACGAGGCTTTCAAGTTCCATTAAAGCAAGGGCTTCATCGTCGGGAATAATACGTTCAAGATTTTTTTGCGGTTCTATACGAGTTGTTTTATGGGAGATTGATTTTACACCACTCATAGCGTTAAAGAAGATTTGACTTTCATCGGTAGTTAGGGTGTTGCTGTTTGTATTTATATCTGCATTTATTTTATTTTTTGATTCTGAAGTCGCACGCGTCGGTTTTTTGTCACTTTTAGAATTAAGTTTTTTTAGTTTAACAAAAGGGCTGTTAAATCCTGCTTTTGAGCGACGATTCATTCTTGCTACTCTTTATTTATCTAATCGTCATGCTCGCGAAATTTATTTAAGCGAGAATGCTACTGAGATAACTGATTAGTTCTTTTGGTGTGTAATTATGCCCGTATTTATTGATATATTTGTCTAATTCATTTACAAAGTCAGCAGCGGTGGCGAAACGTTTACGTTCTTTTCGATGTAAGGCACGTTTAAGAATTTTTTCTAATGGTTTTGGGGCATCTCGTCGTCGTTTACGTAAAGCGGGTATTTTTGCATCGCGAATGCGTAACATAACTTGTAATTCATTATCACCGGTAAATAGTCGTTCACCGGTGAGAAGTTCAAAGAGAATAACTGCAGTAGACCAAAGATCAATTGATTGATTAGGCAGTTGACCGCGAATTTGTTCTGGCGAGAGATATCCAAGTTTGCCCTTAATAGAACCCTGTATAGTCCAACCTTCAATAGCGATTAATTTAGCTACCCCAAAATCACCAAGTTTAACTTCACCTTCAGCAGAAATAAAAATATTAGATGGGGTTACATCACGATGTACGATACCCAGAGGACGTCCGTTAGGGGTTACAGCTTGATGTACATATTCAAGACCGCGCAATACATGGGCCATTATGTGAACAGCGGCATCAGGAGCAATATTAATCCCTTTCTCTGCGAGACGATTGCTAATACGTTCAAGATCGCGACCTTGAATATATTCCATAGCTATGTAGTAACGACCTTCAGCTTCGCCAGAATCATAAACGCGAATAATATTGGGGTGACGTAACATTATAGTTACATCAGCTTCGGTTAGAAAAAGATCTACCGCATCACGGTCGCGTTCGAGTTCATCGTGTAGGCGTTTAACGACAATAGGCGTAGAAGCTTCGGTATCATTACTTATGGCAAGAAAAACTTCAGCCATGCCACCAGCACCAATTTTGCGCAGTAACTTATATTTGCCAAATTGCTCTATTGAAACAGTTTCGTTCACATTGACCCTACTTTGTGAGCTGCAGCCAATGAGGGCAAGCGTATACTAAAAGTAGTACCACGCCCTTTTTTGCTGGTTACCTTTATAGAACCACTGTGGTCTGCAACAAAGCGTTTAACAATAGAAAGTCCAAGTCCGGTACCAACATTTTTAAAACTATTGTAAAAACCGGCAGTTACGTTACTTGTATTAAAGTTTAAATTTATATCAGAGTGGTTTTTAATATCATTATTAGTTTCTGTGAGTGCAGGAATTACATTTTGACTAATACTACATGAATTATGCGTATCAGTTTTATTAGTAGAAGGTTCTTGAAAAAGTTGCATAAGAGTTTCAGATAGACCAGGACCGTTATCACTCACGTTGAATAGTAACGAACCGTTATCAATACTAAAATCGATGTCTACACGTCCACCGCGTTCTAATGCCTCCATGGCATTACGACTAAGATTTGATACAATCCGTTTAACTCTGCCAAGGTCAACAACAATAGTTCCGGGTTTAGCAATTTTAACAGTTAAGATAATACCACGTGGTTGTGCCTGTATGCTTAATTTGTCTTCAATTTCTTTTTGCAATTCGATTAAAGCAACTGCTGCTGGATGCAAATATGAATCACCGCGAGCAAATGCTAACAGGTCAGTGATCATGGCATTGATCTCTTCGACTTCGTGTAGAATACGCGCATAACAATGGCGCCGCTCTGTTTCAACATTTGAGTGCGCCATGAGATGGGCATAACCTGAAATAACTGCCATAGGATTGCGCAAATCATGAGCAACACTGGTTAGCATGCGTCCAATATGAGCTAACCGCTCGGTTTCGCTATGTGTTTGGTGCTCAGAAATAGTAATATTATCACGTAAAACTTGAGGATTTGTTTTATTAGGATCAGTGATATTAGTTAAATTATGCGCATATGCAATATGAGAAGACATACATCCCCTCCAAATCTATTATACCGCCATAGCAGAAGCATCCGAAAAGGATATAGTCAACGAGAATCGCCGTAAAAAATATTATTTTGTATGGTGACATCCCTAATTAGGTTGGTTTTCGTCAGGTTTTTTTAAAAAAGCTACACGATTACGGCCACTTGATTTTGCTAAATATAGTGCTTTATCGGCAGCTCGCAATAAGGCACGCGAACTATCGACTATATTAGAGTCGATGGCAGCTACTCCAACAGACATGGTAACGTGACAAGGTACGTGTGGATCACCTAGGTTTTGGTCTTCAATATTGGCACGCAGGCGTTCGGCCACCAGCAGTGCATCTTGCATGTTAGTGTGGGGTAAAATTATAGTGAATTCATCCCCACCATAGCGTGAAACGAAATCTACGTCTCGAACACCATTTTGCAAAACTACACCAAAGCGTTTAAGTACGCGACTACCAAAAAGATGGTCGTGCTGATCGTTAACCTGCTTAAAAAAATCAATATCAATCATCGTTACTGCTAAGGTATCATGATGGCGACGGGCGCGGCGGTATTCTTCATCAAGGCGCGAGAATAAAAAGCGCTGATTATATAAACCGGTCACATCATCTGTTATTGATAATTGTTCAAGACGAAAATTAGCCTCGACAAGCTGGTGGGTGCGTTCTTGTACTTGCAGTTCGAGGTTGTGGTTCATGGTTTCAATTTGTTGATTTGCTTGCTGTAGATTTGCGATTAGACGTCGGTTTTCAAGCAGAATACGACGTTTTTCAAGAGCGCGACCGACAGTAGATACAACATCATCAAGCGAGTTAAAAGGTTTGACTAAATAATCATATACACCTGCATTAATGGCTGACAACATACTATCCATGTCAGCAAAGGCAGTCATTAATATTACGTCTAAGTCTTCATAAGTTGAATGGATGCGTTTTAATAAATCTAAACCGGATAAACCAGGTAAATTTTTATCGGTTATTATAAGATCATAAGTAATACTTTCGAGTTTTTTAAGCGCGGCTTCGGCATCATATACAAGATCAACGATATAACCTGCAGGAGGTAATAATTCATTAAAAAGTTCACCAACGACAGGGTCGTCTTCAACTACCAATATGCGCGGTGTACTAGATGTCAAAAGAATGAGAACCTCCATGTCTTACTTTACCCCATCTACTGAGTTAATAACTCTAATTTATTTTTATATGGTTAAAAAGTAGGAGAAACTTAAGATGATTAGCAAGCAAAATCGCCCCAAAATAGCACTTCTTGGCGTCGGCCAAGTAGGCGGAAATTTAGCACTTTTAGCCGCCATGCGAGAACTTGGGGATATCGTACTTTTTGATATTGCCTCGTTAGAAGGCATGGCTAAAGGCAAAGCTCTTGATATTGGCCAGCTACTTGCGGTTGATGGATTGAATGTCAATATTTTGGGCACCTCAGATTGGCAGCAAATTCATGATGCCGATGTAGTTATTGTTACTGCGGGAAGACCTCGTCAAAAAGGAATGAGTCGTGATGATTTGCTTGATGTAAATGTGCCCATTATTGTTGAGGTGGCAAAAAACGTTAAACAATATGCTCCTGATGCTTTTGCCATTATTATTGCCAATCCGCTTGATGCAATGGTGCATGCTTTTTCACGGGTAGCAAATTTTCAAAAACAACAAGTAGTAGGTATGGCTGGTGTGCTTGATTCTGCACGGTTTCGTTTTTTTATTGCGAAAAAGCTAGGAGTCTCGGTCAGCGATGTAACCGCGTTTGTTTTAGGTGGTCATGGTGATGATATGGTGCCAGTAGTGTCGCTGTGCACCGTGGGTGGTATTCCCGTGTCGCAATTATTAAAACAAGAAGAAATTGATGCCATAGTTGAACGAACTCGAAAAGCCGGCAGTGAAATCGTTGCGTTACTTAAAACCGGAAGCGCATATTATTCGCCAGCAGCAAGTGCCATTTGTATGGCAGAAGCATACCTGCGCGATCAAAAACGGGTGTTAACTTGTGCGGCATATTGTCAGGGTGAGTATAACTGTGATGGCATTTATTTTGGAGTGCCAACCATAATTGGTAAAGGAGGGGTTGAAAAAGTGCTACAAGTTGAGCTTGATGCAAATGCCAAAAAGGCATTGGCATTGTCGGCAAGTCATGTCGTGGAATTAGTTAAAGCAGTAGATAAGCGAATACCGGCAATAAATATATAAAGTAACAAAACTTAATCGCGGCTACATATGTTGGAACATAACTTTGGACCGCGCTAAGCTTTGAGATTATGGATAAATCGACAACGAGTCCGCAAACCTCAATGTCACAAAATACCCCAACAGATAGTATTAATACTGATCCCTGCCCACGTTGCGGTTATAAGAGTACACCTTTAATTGCAGGTAATGGAGTGCCCGACAGTTCACTATCAGATGAGTGTCCTCGTTGTGGTGTTATTAAAAGCAAGTTTCGTGTACGTGCCGCTGCACAGCACAATGAAAATGTTGCCTTGGCAAATATTAATAGTAATGCAGTAGCAGGGTTAGCAGATACTTCAGAATCGCAAATAGTAGAAGAGCAAGCAGAAGCAACTAAGATCCCTACCCTAAAAGATCGATTTTTAGCTTACATTATTACCAACTGTCGTGTGGCGGTTATAGTGGCGATTGCCAGACTCGTAATCGTTATGCTGGTCACTATTGCCTATGGTGATGACATGGTGACCGTTTTCAATAGTGGTTATTTTCGCATGGCGCGTATTAATAATTCGGCACAAGCTATTATTGGACTATTAACGCTTGCCGCATTCATTGCGGCTTTTTGGTACGAATATGTGAGAATTCCACTCATCCACAGTGCGACTCGCGGTGAATTACAAAGAGGCATTATTATAGTTGACAACAATGGTAATCAGGCAGAAAATTTTGGCTTATTTTTACGCCGCGCAATTGTATTGCTTATCCATAATATCATTATAATAACAGCGCTTTTTCCCTTTATCGATAAAAAGCAACGTACTTTGTCTGATCTTGCATCTGAAAGTCATCCGATAAAGGTTGCGCAACCAACAAGTAATGGTTTTGCTGCATTTTTCTTAGCCATAATGGTGATCTTGGGAACGCAGAAGTTGGTTATGTGGCGAATAGATTCGTTTATGCCTCAAAGTGCTACTGAACGTGCCAAAGAATTACGAAAAGAACAAGCTCGCGAAGAAGCTGCACGTCGTACTATTGAAAGAATGGCTGAAACGAAAATTAAAAACAGCATTAAAAAAGACATTCGTGCTTTACTCGACGCTTATCATCGCCGCTTTGGACATTACACTAGCGATATTTTAATGTTGTTAGAAACCTGCGGGTCTGAGGTTTTTGGAACACGACTGTCAGCAGCATCGGCTAATATATTAGATAACCAGATAGTCATTCTTGCTGATCAAAACCCACCGCGAATTGAAGTTATAGGGCGAATACGTCATAAAGCTCGTCAACCGACGCGTACACGCTAAAATAGTGGTGTCTAAGTATTTTGGTCTTAATCAATAGTCTCGACAATTGCTTTTAAAAATAACAGAAGAGCCACTTGCAAAAGTCCCTATGATTTCCAATTATAGCAAATATAACGTCATTCCCGCGAAAGCGGGAATCTAGGAATGTTATGTAAAAACAATATGTTATGGACCCCCGCGTTCGCGATGGTGACGATGAAAAGGTTATTATGGTATTTTTGCAAGTGGCTCGCTAGTAATAACTAATCAGCGCATATCATTTTGATAAGTTAATGATTGCCACTTATAGCACGGGCGCCTATATCGGTATGATAATGGTTAAAAAATGATCGATTAAGCATTGAAGTTTGGGCTGATTGGGTCACAACCGCGGGGCCTAAACTTATGGGAATACTTTATGCTACGCCGTCAAGAGGCAAAGAAATATTTTCGTATGAGTATAATGTAGATTGGCTTAAAAACACTTACTTTTTGGTACGCGGCTGAACGGCAAATCTATCTTGTTGCGTCATATGTTAACGCAACTAGATGAAAATATAATGGCTGTTCCTTGGCAAATGATATGAATGACCAGCAACTAGATAATGGCAACATAACCATGAACTATTAAACGTGAAGCCAGTAATGCGTTTTTGTGCTGTAAACTTATATATTGTGATGGTTACAATTGGCATAAACGTATAAAGATTATACTAATAAGTGTCACTTTAGGGGTAAATTTTTAATGAAAATAATAATTAAACATAATTTAAACGAATGGATCATGACCAAGCGTGCCCAATGGTTAATTGGTATTTTGTTATGCACACTGTTAACCGCGCACAGCTTACCCTTGTTCGATGATGGCGCTCAAGACGTACGTTATATGAATTTTGCCATGCATGATGAATATCTTATTACCTATCATGTTTGGAATATGGTCGACCAAGGCTCACTATATCATGGTTTTCGGGTGTACCCTGGATTATATCCTTATACTGTAGCAGCCATGCGGGCGATAATTGGCCCTGACAGTCTAGAATTTTTTCACATCATTGCTTTGCGTTTTTTGTCACTAATAATTTCGTGTTTCGCTTTGCTTCTGACTCTATGGCTATTTTCGCGGATTAAGTATGGTTTATGGGCTGCCTTAATCTTATCATTTTGGATGGCGTGGCATCCTGAAACTATACTCTGGGCGTCGCGAATTCATCCTGATGCTTTATTGTTGTTATTTAATCAGGCGTCATTAGCGTTTCTTATGCTTGGCGCTGAGCGTCGTGATGATAAATATATTAAGATAGCTGCGTTGCTGGCGGGTTTTTCGGCGGGAACTAAGCTTTTTGGATTTTTTATTATTGTGGCCATGAGCATATGGTTAATTTTTATTTATTGGCATAACCGTCGTCACCTGATTAGGCTGCTTTTAATTACTAGTGCACTTTTTCTCGCGGCTTTTCTAGTGGTGAATCCCTATTTATTTGTTGATGCAGCAAAAGTAATTACCGGCTTATTGTCGCAACATAAACGTAATATCCACGGTACTTCTTCATTGTGGCAATGGTGGCCGCTGCTTTGGGGGAGTCGAGGTTTTGGCATCGTTGGCGCATTTTTGGTGCTATTCGGAATTGTCGACGGCATCTGGAAAAAAGACCGTACCACCATTCCCGTTTTAATATTTGTTGCGGTTTATTCTAGCTATCTCTTTGGCGCAGTTCGTATTGATGTCTCTCGTTATGCGATACCTATGATGTGGCCGCTTATTTTTTTAGGTTTACGAAGTATGGTGCGTATATATATTGAAAATAAAATGATTAGGCCAATGCATTATGCTACTATGATAGCTATGGTTGTTTTGTTGATATGTTTTGCCGTAGTAGATATCCCCCGTATGCACGAGGCACATAATGACGATATCGAACACTACAACTGTAGTCTTACCGCAACAGAGATAGCATTTGGGGAGCATTTGCGTAGTTATGCGGCACGTGCTAATGGTATTGTCCTTTCAAGATATTATATTTATGTCCCTAGAGAAATTGGTTGGTTGCCTGATTGGTCATTGCCAGTTAAACGCTTAAAACGCCCTGACGACATTTTAGCAGTAGTGGTTACTAAAGAGTTACAGTGGGATAAAGATAATGAACAGCGCTTTCGCAATGGTGAATTTGGTTTTGTTTGGTGCGAAACTATTTATGACCATGAAATTTTTGTACCTAAGAGTCGGGCGAAATTACACGGCTGTGCTCTATAGTACAAGCGAAGGTTTTAAGCTTTTATCTAGACATATAAGTGCTATATAATAATTCACCTTTAGTATTGATAAGTCCCCAACGAGGCGAATCCGCCATAGTCACTTTTGCAATGCCATCTTTAAATGGTTCAACGCGAGCATAACGTGGGGCAATGACGATTTTATCAGCAGCATTAGCAAAGCCCCAACGTTTGTTTCTGCGAATGGGATGTAAACCCGACAGATCTGGTTTTGGGGCTTTATGATTATAAACAATAGACGATGGATCGACAATATTACCGCTAGTATCAAGGATAAAATGTTTTCCGTTCTCCATCACTTCAGCTCTACCTTTTTTAAATGAAGAGAATGCATAGTTATAGCGTATAGGGATTACTACCATGCCTTGTTTATTAATATATCCCCATTTATCACGCCACTGTACTACAGCAAGCCCTTCTGAAAATGCTCGCGCTTTTGAATAAGCTGGCCGAACCACAAACTTACCGCTGCGATCCATAAAACCACAAAGTCCGCCAATCTCTACCCCACATAAATCTTCTGAAAAGTTATGGGTAAACGTACTATCAAGAGGGTACTTAGTATTAAAACCAGTACCCAAGAAACTCAAGCCAAAGGTATTAAGGTAATACCAAGAGAGTTTGCCTATGCGTGTATCCATACGTGCTGCATAACCATCAATAAACGGACGTGGATTATAGTAACCAGGATGGCTAAAATCGACACCTCCGCCATGCTTATCGATAAAAACAAGATGACTGGCAATATAGACTGCAGCACGTCGGTTATGAAAAGGAAACGCTTTAGTATAACGCCTGGCAACAACCTCTTGACCTTTCGTATCAATATAACCCCAGGTGTCACCTATTGCTATTGCAGCTAAACCTTCTGAAAAAAACCAAGCATCATCGTAGCGAAAGCCGTTTAGTAATTGACCATTATGTGCCACAAACCCCCATTTTTCACCTTGCTTTACTTTTGCTAATCCTTCAATAAAAGGATGAGCATCATCAAATTGCAGAGGAATTATTTCTCGGCCTTGTACATCAATATATCCCCATTTAGCTGCCCGACGTGCTGGCGCCAAACCCTCATGCACGGGTCGTAATTCATCCCATTTGGGCTCTGCGGTAAATTTTCCTTTGCGATTAATTAAGCCCCATTTGCCATCTTTCTGCACAGCGGCGAAACCAGATAAAAAACTTTGTACTTGTGTGAAATTGGGTTTAATCACTATATGTCCATTGCTATCGATATATCCCCACAAATCATTAACACATACTGCTGCCATACCTTCAGATTGAGGTAGACCGTCAACAAAGTTTGGCTTAATAATTACTGCCAATTTTTCATCAAAATAACCAACACTTCCATTTTCAATATAAGGGTATAATAATTTGGGTTTAGTGTGGTTATCGGCAGCAAATATACTTAATGGTAAAAATAAAGCTGTAAAAAAAACTAAAAAATCAAAACTTAATTTCATATTACAGAGATAGCACAAATAACGCGTTAATTACGAATAGATACTGTCTTTCGGGCGCATAACCGCTTGAATTCTTTTTCTGGGCAAGCTAGGAGCACTTTTTAACTTTAGGAGCACCTAAAATGCGCTACTTTAAATATCATGGTTTAGGTAACGACTACTTAGTTATTGAACCCAAAGAATTGGGACGCGAACTTACTACCGCTGAAATAAAGTTAATTTGTCACCGTAACTACGGTGCTGGTTCTGATGGCATCCTTTGGGGGCCATTACCTAGCAATAAAGCCAATTTTGCCTTACGAATTTTTAATCCAGATGGTAGTGAGGCAGAAAAAAGTGGTAATGGATTGCGAATATTCTCGCGATTTTTATTTGATCAAGGCCAAGTCGGACAAAAGCCTTTTGCCATTGAAACTCGTGGTGGCTGCGTTAACGCGCAAGTGTATGACAATGGTCGGTTAGTCGATATCGATATGGGGCAGGTAAGTTTTAATAGTCGTCAGATACCACTTACCGGCGATGAGCGAGAAGTCATCAATGAAAATATGACTATTGCCGGCAAAGAATTATGTTATTGCGCTGCTACCGTAGGTAACCCTCATTGTGTTATACATTTAGATGAAATTTCGAGCGATTTAGCAAAAAGCTTAGGGCCGCAAATCGAAGTCGAGCCACGTTTTATTAATCGAACCAATGTGCAATTTATGAAGGTTTTAGGTCGTAATGATATTCAAATTGAAATTTGGGAGCGCGGCGCTGGTTATACCTTAGCTTCTGGTAGTAGCAGTAGCGCAGCGGCTGCAGTAGCGCGGCGTTTAGGTTTATGTGACGAACAAATAACTGTGCATATGCCGGGTGGTGATCTAGGCATTACCGTGCATGAAGATTATACAATTAAAATGAGCGGCCCAGTTACTAAAGTAGCTGACGGTATGATAAGCAAAGAGGCGTTTTCGGTAGATCTTTAAGCAAAATAAATTAAAGCTACTAGCATGCAATTATACTAGGGACACCCCCTATTTAGGTGAGTAATTTATGGCAAAGTTAAACTCAAATTATGACTTATTAGCAGCAGGTTACTTATTTCCAGAAATTGCCCGGCGCGCTAAGGCGTTTGCTGAAAAAAATCTAAAAGCCAAACTTTTACGTATGGGCATTGGTGATACTACTGAAGCAATACCACCAAGTATTGCAGCGGGGATGCATGCCCGTATTGACGCCTTAAGCAAACGTGAAACTTATACCGGCTACGGTGATAGTTGTGAATTAGGTGAACTATCCCTTCGTGAAGCCATTGCAGCCGATTATGCGCGACTTAAAGTGACAATAAATTGTGACGAAATTTTTGTTAGTGATGGCGCAAAACCAGATAGCGGCAATATTCAGAGTATTTTCAGTACTGATGCTGTTGTGGCAGTACAAGACCCCGCTTACCCAGTATATGTTGATACTAATGTAATAGCTGGACGCGCGGGTATTTACGATGCGAATAAGCAACTTTATACTAAATTTATTTATATGCCTTGCAATGAGCAAAATGGTTTTTTTCCAGCAGTACCAGATATTAAAACCGATTTGATTTATATATGCTCCCCAAATAATCCAACCGGCAATGTTGCAACACGTGCACAGCTTCAACAATTTGTTAACTTTGCACGAAAGAATAAGGCGGTAATAATATTTGATACAGCATATCGTGATTATATTTGTGATCCTAAATTACCACGAAGTATTTATGAAATTGAAGGTGCGCGAGAATGCGCCATTGAAATCTATAGCTTTTCAAAATTTGCTGGTTTTACTGGTATACGTTTGGGTTGGTGTGTCATTCCTAAGACATTGGTTATCGAAGATAATGATATGGGTAAAGCCAATAGATTATGGACACGTCGTCAAAGTACTTTTTTTAATGGCGCATCTAACATTGCTCAGGCTGGTGCTCTTGCAGCATTATCAGAGCAAGGTCGCAGTGAATGTCAGCAAGTAGTTGATTATTATATGAATAACGCAAAGCTAATTCGCGAAACTTTGACCAAATTAGGTCTTACTTGTTTCGGTGGCGATAACGCCCCCTATGTTTGGTTAAAAACCCCTAATGGTATGAAAAGTTGGCAGTTTTTTGACAAATTACTAAATGAAACACACGTAATTGGCACTCCGGGTTCAGGTTTTGGTCCAAGTGGTGAGGGTTTCTTTCGCTTAAGCGCTTTTGGTCATCGTGAAAATGTCGAAGCTGCTATGGCAAGTATAAGTCAAAATTTACGTTTATAGGCTTATCTATAAAAAAGATGAAAGAGTAGCGAAGTTATGAATGCAAATATGCAAGTAAGATCATTATCTACACAGAATATTATTGACTTAATAGAAAAGTATGGCACGCCACTTTATGTATACGATGAGAAATTATTGCGCGCTAAATGTCGTGCGGTTTTGGCTATTCCCAGCGCATTTGGTTTGTATGTTGGCTATGCCATGAAGGCCAATAGTAGTCGGGCGCTACTTGAAATAATTGCCAGCGAGAATATTGGTATTGATGCTAGTTCGTTTAACGAAGTGCAAAGAGCAATTGCAGCTAACATAAAAGCCCAGCGAATAATGTTGACTACCCAAGATATACCCATGGGTGATGACCGCAAAGAACTTGAGTGCCTGATGAAAGAGGGGTTGTTATATAATGTTTGTTCACAACAGCAATTAGAGCTAATTGCTGATTTTGTGCAAAAAGAAAAGCTCCCTATTTCTGTGCGAGTTAATCCAGGTATAGGTACTGGTGAAAGTGTTACTCGCAATACTGGTGATGATTATTCAAGCTTTGGCAATCATTTAGGCAACATTGAGAATTTGCTCGCTATAGTTCGTGAACGCAAGATTGTGGTTAAGCAAGTTCATTGTCATATTGGCTCTGGTGGTGATCCTCAGGTATGGCGTGCAAATATTGAACGGATGCTTGAGATAACTGAACGCTATTTTCCTGAGGCGAAATGGGTAAATCTAGGTGGTGGTTTTAAAGAAGCGCGCATGCCTGATGAGAGCGCTGCTGATATCAACGAACTTGGGATATATGCCAAACAGCAATTTGAAGCTTTTGCTGCTCGTACTGGGCGTCAGCTTACGATGGTAGTTGAACCTGGCACATTTTTAATTGCTAATGCTGGTTATGTTGTAGCCGTAGTTATTGATAAAAAAACAACTGGCCAAAATGGTTTTGAGTTTTTAATTCTTGATGCAGGCATGGAAACCATAACTCGTCCTTTGCTATACGGGTCACGTCATCCATTTTATGTAGTATCGCGTGATGGTTGTTTGCTCTCAAGTGAGTTTGATCCACAAGTAAGTTCTAACAATAAGCTTGTGGTTGCGGGTCGTTGTTGTGAAAGCGGTGATTCACAAACGCTAGATGCCCAAGGCCATATTGCGCCGCGGGCGATGGCAAATCCAAATATAGGCGATTACGTTATTATTGGTGGGGCTGGAGCATATTGCTCAAGTATGTCGTTAGTTGGCTATAACTCATACACACAAGCCGCTGAGGTGTTGGTACGTGAAGACGGTTCGTTGCAATTAATACGAAAGCGGCAGACGCTTCTGCAACTTTGCCAAAACGAACTGCCGCTTTAATTACTTTTTGTTTAAAGCGAAAAATATCCGCCAATTATGGTAGTTAATTGAATTATAGCACTATGGTCATATCCATCTGGAACAATGATGTTATAAATTAAACCTGGTCCGGCGCCGATAAAGAAATGCGAAGTAATATGGTAAAGTGCTGGGGCAAAAACATCTAAGTTAATAAAAGTGGCTGAAGCATCACCAAAAGAGTGATCAAAAATTATCCCAAGTTGAGGTAGAAAAGTTAACTTATCTCCTAGTTCAAGATTGTAGCCAGCTAGCGGTTCAAAGGCAAAGGAAGAAAGACTGCCACCATCATAACCGTATCGGTGAAAGGCAATTTTGCCACCAACTGCAATATTATCCATGATGAAATAAAGTGCTCCTGGCGCAATATTTAAAGTATTAGTGCCTTCACCGGCGGTATTATAGCTGAAATATATCGATCCAAGCGGTACGATTTGGTCTGCTAAACCAAAGGTATCACGATTTGAAGAATAATTACTGCTGCCAAACGAAGACGAATCAGAAGATGAGGCTGAAGATGATGCCGGCTCTTTTTCAGGAGCAGGTGAAGCGGTCCAAGCAGGTTCGCCAGTATCGCTAGTGCTGCTAGCTTCAGTTTTTACCGGGGCTGCTGCTGGGGTAGGTGCAGGTTCGACTGGCTCTGGTGCTGTTTCAGGCGGTGGTTCAGTTTTTTTCTTAGTCACCGTTGCACGTTTTGCGCCTTTTTTTCGTTTCTTTTTTGCGGCATCGGCATAATCAGGCGCTGCTATAAGGGCTATAGTTAGAATTGAAATGATGAGCAATTTAATAGTTCTCATCGTCTTCTCCTTTTATCTAGTCAAACAACAATGGTTGTTTACTAGTTCGCCAATAAGTTGATGCATTAAACAATACTCGATATCTGGTCTTGGCGCTTTATTCAATTTTTTCGTTAACTTGAATTTAGGTGGAGACCCTTCCTAATGCCACTGCGTCTTCGTATTTTACTAATAATTGCGGTAAGTTGCCTATTGTCGCTATTATTTTTTAGTATTTTTTGGCTAGCTTCGCAATCTTTTATTTTGTCTGTACAATTGTTAACTTTTTATGTGATTACCGCTGGTTATTTTTTATTTGTATACGTACCCCGTTTTGATCCAACGGGTTTGACTTTGTGGCGTTTAAAAACAAAGCATAAACTAATAGCCCTTACTTTTGATGATGGCCCAAGTTTGTATACCAAAGAAGTACTTGAAATAATGGCAAAATATAAAATCAAAGCCACTTTTTTTTTTCTTGGTGAAAACGCCCAAAGACACCCTGACATTGTCGCCCAAACTCGTACTATGGGCCATGCAATTGGTAGCCATGGTTTTTCTCACCATAAAATGCATCGCTTAAATGAAGCAGAAATAAGTCGAGAATTCACCATGAGTGCTGCTATACTGGCGCCAATAGCTAAAGTAAGAAATCATGCGTTGCTGCGGCTGCCGCATGGATTTAAATCCATAACTTTGATGCGATGCATTCGTAAATATGGTTATCAGTTGATCGCTTGGACTAGTGGCGTGTGGGACTCAGAGCGTCCAATACCTGCGGTACTTGTACGTCGTTTACAAAAAGCATTAAAACCCGGTGCCATCATTTTGCTTCATGATGGTGATGGTATAAACCCTGATCTTGATCGTTCATCAACAGTTACGGCATTATCTGAGTTTATCCCATTTGCTCAGCATTCTGGGTATAAGTTTGTTACAATTCCTGAACTTTTTGCTTAGGGACAACCCCATAAATATTTTTTTTAAGAAAGGCCATAAAAGTATGCAGCGGGCAGGTTATCGGTTGTGGAATATTATTGGCTTATTGCTCACTGTACCGCTATTGGTTTGGACTTTTTGGGATGTAGATATTCAAGGTTTATGGCAAAGTCTAATTGTCTCCAAATTACCATTACTGTTAGTAGTTGCATTTATAAATTTTTTCATAATCGCGCTTAAAGCCTGGCGTTGGCAGCTAATCATTAGTGCCACACAGAAAGTAGGTTATTTGTTAGTGGCATTGACGACGGTCATTGGTTTTATGGCAAATAATATATTGCCAATGCGGGCGGGGGATATCATTCGCGCAATAATGCTGGGTAAACGTGGACGAGTCAGCAAAGCGATGCTTATTGCAAGTCTCGGCGTTGATAAAATTATTGAAGGCTTATCTATGGTTGTCGTGTTAGTTGTGCTGCCATTTTTACTACCCACACCATATTGGTTTCGTTCGACCGCTTGGATTTTAGGCGGTGTGATGTTGGGGCTTTTGGGTTTAGGAATATTAATCAATAAAGGTAGCAAATATATCTGGATCGATAAAATACCATTACCATTGCGTTGGCGTGATTTACTAAAGAGCATCCTATCTCGTATGGCTGAAGGTTTTTCGGTATTGAGGCGTCCGTGGCAGCTAAGTAAAGTTATGATTGTTGCCATTGCAATTTGGCTAGGACAAGGTCTTATGGTGTGGCTATGTTTACGAGCAATGTCATTAGAACTATCATTACTAGCGGCATATTTAATATTGATGGTAGTAAATGTAGGTATTTTAGCACCAGCGGCTCCAGGAAATATTGGTACTTTTGAATTTTCGGTTGTATTAGCTTTAAGTTTTCTTGGCGTAGAAAAAACTCAAGCCTTAGCTTTTGCTTTGGTTTATCATTCAATACAATTAATCCCGACGATTATTGTAGGTATAATAGCATTTTTTACCGCGGGCTTACGATTCAATGACCTGAAAGACGCTCAGGTATCTTTATGATTCTAGATTAATTTAAAGTAATCATGGTGAATATATTTCTATATTGTATAGTCTATTTATCGCAAAAGGTAACATCAACTGACTTTAAGGAGATTATTAATGAAGGCACTTTTATTTAGCGTTCTTGCAGCTATGTTTGCTTTAGCTTCATGTGGTGAAGATGTCTGTGAAAAAGCGGCTAATAAAATAAAAGATTGCGGTCTTGTTTCAGACAGTGGTGACGATGGCGAAACTACCTGGGAAGTTGATGAAAACGAAAACGTTAAATGTGAAGGTGCGGCTAAATGCGCTGCTGAATGCGTCAACGATGCTTCATGCGATGTGCTTAAGGCAGCTTTTACTGGTGAAACAAATTCGTATATGACGTGTCTTGAAAAATGCTATTAGCGACAGTTTAAACTTCTGTGCGAATCATTGGACTAACTGGCGGTATTGCTAGTGGAAAAACTACAGTGCGAGGTATGTTTTGCGCGCTGGGCGCGAGCGTACTTGATGCCGATGTCATTTATCATGATCTCATTGCACCAGTTAATGGCAAAGTTTCTCCACTAGCGTATGAAATTGAACAGCGCTTCTGTGGTGTTTTAACAGATGTAGGTGAAATCGATCGCTGCAAGTTGGGTGCGCGGGTTTTTGCAAATGCAGAAGAGCGTGCAGCACTTGAGGCGATTACCCATCCTGCGGTGCATTTAGCTGTTGAAAAACAGATATCAGAGTTAAGCAAAAAAGGCATTCAGCTGGTTATCTATGATATTCCGCTATTATTTGAAAATAATCTTGAAAATAAGTTGAATGGTGTCATCGTAGTTTGGGTGCAGTTTGCGTTACAGTTACAGCGCTTGATGGTTCGCGACCATTTAACTAAAGTTGAGGCTGAATTACGGATAAACTCACAAATGCCGCTTGATCAAAAACGCCAACGTGCAACTTGGGTTATTGATGCTAGCGGCACCTTAGCATCGACACAAATGCAAGTTGAAAAAATTTGGTTAGCTTTAAATTAATTGCTTCATATTAGGGGTGCGCGTTCAAAAATTGCTCAGGCCGATTAACCGTTTATAGTTAGTTGAAATATCAAGATAATTTACAAAAAGTACACGTAC
>JAFGEK010000103.1 GCA_016931625.1 Deltaproteobacteria bacterium
CCTTTACCTTTGCTGCGTTTGACACCTTTATGGAGGCTATGGAGGCTGGCTGGAGGCTGGAGGCTGGCTGGAGGCTTTTATGGACACCTTTATGGGGGCTATGGCTATGGCTAGCTATGGCTGGCGGGACCTTTATGGACAGACACCTTTATGGCGCCTTTATGGCTGCTGGCTGCTGGCTGCCAACCAAATAAGTCTTTAAGTTTTTTATTTACGTTATAGGAATGGCATGCATTATCCCAAAAAGTTGATGATGTATCCCTATTATTAACAAAATAGTCAGTTGTTTGGCTTATAGTATGCTTATATAAACTGCTTTCATAAAACTCGATAACTTTACCATAATTATACTCACCTAATAGTTCTTTTAATGAAGTAATTTTATAGCCACGTCCGGTTGCAAGTTGTTGAAATATGACTAAATCTTTATCTTTATTTTTACCTAGATAAGTACCCATATGAACAATTGTATCATGTTTTTTAAAACATATTATAGAAGGTATTTGAGGTGATCTAATCTTTTTAAACGATAAATTTAGAAACTTTTTGGCTTCAGAATTAGTCATAAATGCAACTTCACTACGGGCGAAAGAATCATATAAGGTATAGGCATTATAAATATTATAAACAAATGCTCTGCAGTTTGTTAGTGGTGGGTTAATATGTAAACAGTATGCCTGGTCAATTATAGAGCTAAAACCTTGTTCTTCAGCCCAAGCTTGGTCTCTTAGTTTTCTGAAAATAGCTAATGTAATATCAATTTTAGGTTTGGTATTTTTTATTCGCATAACATCAGATAATGCATAGTGGAAATTAGCTGTTTTAAAATTAGGTATATTGGCTGGTGGTGTAAGTAATATTTTTGACTTTATGGCAATATTGGTCGTGTCATTTATATTGATAGAAATATCATCAATATAGTGCTGGTTTTTGTTGCGGTGTTTTTTGCAGTTACGTTGTTTATTGCGATGAAAGTGATTATTTATTTTAACAGCGATAGTTTCGGTGAGATAATTAATTTTCTCTAATACGCTATTGTGCATAGGTATTACCCTTAGATAACTACCATAAGATCTAGTATGAGAATATCATAAACCATTAGAACATAAGATGGCTAGTTATCGGTAGTATGGTTTGTATAGTTGCGCGATATCTTTGATCGTTTAATTTTTTAAACAAAATCAGGCTAATTCAACCTGACGTTTAATCAACTTACCAGTATGCTTGACAGCGGTTGAGTATTTATTAAATACTGTACATTTGTACAGTTCAAGTAAGAATGATATGACGTTGTTAAAGTTACATCCATCTGAATCCACTAAGAGTGTATCACTGTTGGTAGGTACATATGGTTATTCGTATCCCGAGTGGGTAGATGCTGGGATTTATCCGCCTGGTACTAAGTCGGCGCGTATGTTGCCACTTTATGCGCGTGATTTTGCGGTTACTGAGCTGAATTATACTTGGTATCAAATGCCTCGCGCTGAAGCGATTGAGCGTCAGCGTGCTTTTCATGCAATTGTAAGCGATGGTGTTTGGATACAAAATGGCGCAAATGGAAAACCAAAATTTTACTCCTTGCCAGCGCCAAGCAAAGAAGAACTAACTAAAGTATCCTATGAAACCTGTGAAAATACCGTCAAGCTGTTAAAAAAAATAGGTCTCTGGCATGACGAAGATACTGGCGATGACATCGGTGAAGACCGTTTCCAGATTTACCGCAGGGCTATTGCGAGCAGCGCTGTGGGGCTGTACCTGTACTGCAATAACTTGCACCTGTGAACCTCCCGGGCCGATGTGCAAAGAGGTTTGCTCGCCGACCAGCATGAATGTCTGCGCGGCATGTCCATAGCTCTATAGTTGCTTCGGGGCCACCATGGCTTTTGCACCGTGGCTTTTTAGATGTGGCTTTAAGCACTCTATCTTTTCTTAATATTTCTCTTCAGTATCATCCTCAATAAATATACTCGGTAGAGCTTGAGTTTTTACGGTTGGCTCTGTCCCAGCAACAAATGCTTCTTCAATAGCATCACTAGCAGCAGAAGGCTGACCAGTTAGGGGATCTACTTTCACTATTACAACATCCTCTGGAGGCTGAGGAAATTCCTTAACCGGCATCCGCGATAGTGCTCGCCCCATAAAATCTATCCAAATTGGTAGTGCCGTACTACCACCAGTTACACGACCAAGGGGCGAATTATCATCAAAGCCCACCCAAACTGTAGCTACCAAATCAGCAGAAAACCCAGAGAACCAAACATTACGTGATTGTTGCGAGGTCCCGGTTTTACCCACCAGCGGTCGATCAAGCACCAGAGCTTTAGTTGCTGTACCACTTTCAACTACTGATCGCATCATTTGCGTCAATACATATGCAACTGCTAGGCTTAAAACTTCAACCGGCTCTTGCTGTGATTCTTCAAGTATGCTGCCATCAAGAGCCACAACTTTACGAATAAAAACCGGGGGAGTATAAATGCCACCAGCAGCGATGCACGCATATGCATTAGCAAGTTCAATCGGACGAACATCACCTGTACCTAAGGCTAAAGTAAGATTTTCGGGTAATTTTGATTCAATACCCATTGCTTCTGCTAAAGCGATAACTTTTTCAGGCGTAACCTTTTCAATTAATTTAACTGAGCAGGTATTCTTTGAACGCATCAAAGCGGTACGGTAAGTAATGTTACCATCATACCTTCCATCTTCGTAGTTTTCTGGTTTCCAAGCTTTGCCGGTCCAAGGGTCGCGGATTAATATCGGAGTATCTGCACAAATTGATGCCGGAGTAATAACTCCTTCGGACAATCCTGCTGCATATACAATCGGTTTAAACGATGAACCAGGTTGTCGTTTTGATTGTAGCGCCCGATTTAAACCACCAGCGTTCTCATCATAGCCACCAACAATTGCTCGTACTAAACGTGAATATGGATCAATAGCAATTAATGCGGCTTCTGCCTTTGGCACTGGTATTAAGTCAAGCTCGAGTTTTTCTTTTGGAGTATGAATATCAGGAGCAGCTATAATTTCAACAGCAACCAAATCACCTATACGAGCAACTTCAGATGGAACACGCGGTGCTGGAGTCGTGCTGGTAGGCGAAAAACGCCTTGCCCAAGTTAAGTTTTTAAAATCAATACTAGCGCGAATAGAACCCAAATCTATCCAGATTTTACGTTTAACCGCATCAACCTTATCGACTAAAGCAACAACTCTTTGTCCTTCAGTAAGCGTAACAACTTGCACTGCGGCCGCTATTTTACTTTCATCAGCTAAGGTTTTGGCGCCAATCTGTGATAAATCCCAAATAAGTTTCTTGCTATCAGCATTGTTGCCTTCATAAGCTTCATACTTATCAAGTTGTGATTTGAACTCTTCATGTAAAACTTTTTTATATATTGAATATTTATCAACCTCAATACGCAAAGCAGCACCAGGATAGCCTTGCCGACGAGTTAAATATTCTAAACCATGTCTAATTGCAAAATGGGCAGCGGCTTGCATGCGTGCGTTCATGCCGATATAAACAGTTAGTCCTTGGGTTAATACTTCTTCTTCTCCGTACTTTTCACTTAGCAGTTTTTTAACATATTCAATATAATGTGGGCCAACTCCTAAATAGCGCAGCGTTGAAGCTGGCTTTGTTATTGGTGCCCGCTGTGCTTTTTGTAGTTCTTCAGCAGTAATCCACGCGTTTTTCTGCATTTGCTCAAGTACATACGTTTGCCGCTGTTTTGCAGCCTTGGGATTTGCTCTTAAAGTGTAGCGGCTAGGATTCTTTGGTATTGCTGCTAAATAAGCTCCTTCTTCAATAGTAAGATCACGAACGGATTTCCCAAAATATGTCTTAGCTGCTTCTTCAATGCCATAAGCACCTGCACCAAAATAAATCTGATTAAGGTACAGATAAAGAATATCATCTTTACTAAGCATTTGTTCGATTTGACGTGTAAGCAGTATCTCACGCATCTTGCGAACATATGAACGCTCAGGGCCGACAACTAAAGTCTTAACTGTTTGTTGGGTAATAGTACTAGCACCTTGAAGATGTGCTCCAGGTCTTAAATTTTTTATCGCTGCCCGCAAAATTCCGAAATAATCCAAACCCTCATGTTCGTAAAATGTAGCATCTTCAGCTGCTAAAAAAGCATTAATAACATGACGTGGAATATACTCTATGGGGACTACAGTTCGTCGCTCTTTATAAAGTTCACCAACTAATTCACCATCATCAGAATATATTTTAGTAACCTGATATGGTTGATAATCGTTGATATTTTCTAAACTAGGTAAGTTAGATTTTAGATAAATAAAAATGCCAAAAATAGATAAAATGCCAAAAACTATAGAAAACAAAACTGCATAAATGCCAAGTTTAATTCGACGGCGGGTATTATCTTTCACGACCACCTCAGAGGTTAAAGAAATCTCTGACGATTTTCTACATAGCTAAAGGCTAATGCCACAATGACGATTGCCTTAAAACTGCTATAAACTTTTTAGGGGCTGCATACTACATATTACATATATTTCGCTATGATTTAATGATGTGCTAGCCATCTTGGGCTAAAAAGCGAGGTTCACTAAAAACTGGCTGGCTATTATTGATATATGCAGTATTGATTTCGAGGCTAGGGTAATTATTAATTGCCTGTAATACCGCGAGAAATTCAGCATAAAAATTCTTTGCGGCAAAACCCCATGCATCATTTTTATATGCCTCAATGAGGGTCATAAGATCTCTTGATCCAATTCTTTTTATCGCTCTTTTTAAACCATATGGTCCATAATTATAAGCAGTAATTGCTAAGGGCCATGAACCAAGCATACGATAATTATCTTTAAGCATACGTGCAGCCGCTCGCGTAGCTTTAAACACATCGTAACGCTCATCTTTATTCTTATTTACCACAAGACCCAAATCACGTGCAGTTGCAGGCATCAACTGCCATAAACCTGCCGCACCAGCATGAGAGCATGCCTTGGGATTATACATAGATTCAACAAACGGCAGAGCCACAACTTCGACAGGAACACCTTCTTCATGTAATATATTCACAATCTCGTGGTGCCACTTAATTGCATACGCGTAACCTTCTTTAAAACGGTCAGCTACTCCTTTTTGCGTACGTAGCTTCAGAAAAGCGCCGTGTAAATTTTCGCTATTATTGCCAGCAAGAGTTAATATAACTCTATCTTCAATATCAATTGGTTTTTGATTAGAAGCTAGGCGTTTAAGTCTGGTACGCAATTTTTGTAATGTATTTTCAATTAAATCTTGGCTATCATTAAAAAGCACTGTACCACTTTCATCTTTAGGTAATTCAAGCACATGCCATATAACTGCGAGGTTACGGCGGTCGTGAATTATCACTCTATCACTTTTATGTTCGGTAAATAGCTTGTACCAAAATAAAACTGCCGGCTGCAGTGCATCGGGTACTGGAAATACTGTATTGTTATTTATAAATAGCGCTGGCGTAGTTAAAGCAGGTGCATGCGCAATAATTGGTGGCGTCGGTGAAGCTAATTTTGTTGGCGATGCTATAGCTACACTAATACAGCTGATACAAATAAATACCGTCACCCCTGCCTGCCGCTGCAGTAATTGTTTAATCACCTTTTTTAGCATGCAGTCTTTAGACTTAATGCCGTGAATAAAAATTCTACTCGCGGCTTATGAATACATATTCGTACGATGTAAGTCTAATAGATGTAGTTTGTCAGGAGCAATGCGCCATCGCAAGTTTTTACGTATACCATGTGCATCACCAGAGAGCTGCAGTGGAAATGGTTGTTCAAGCTCTATCGAAACGTCAGATACAATAAAGTCTAATAATTTATTAGAATTGCGATAATTACCTTTCCATATTGAATTTAAATTTGACAAAACCTGCATGGGCCCGATCTGGGCGACACGCAGATTCATCATATCTGATTTCAGCTCTGAAAATGGATATACTTTAAAACCATAGCCGTAAAATGGTGTCGTACCAGCACCAATCATTGCAGCAGAGCCTTCAAATAATATCGTACCTGGGGCAATAGGCTCGAGAGCGTCATTATTATCAGGATCTACATAAAAAGCTTCACCTAAAGTCACTATTTTTGCGGTTAGATTGCTAGCCTGATGCCATAAAACATTAGGTATGGTACGTCCTAATACAGCGGCAAAATAGCCCCATACCGATTCCATTAATGGTCGTGTAAGTGGATTGCTTATACGTCGGCACATCCAATTATAATCATTTAAAACTAACGAATCGTAGCCAAGACCAGTAAAAAAACAACGTTCACCTTCAACATCTATCATGGATACACTACGACGAGAACGAGACTGCTGAGTGGTAATAAATTCAAGATCTTGTATAGGATCGCTAGCGCCCACTAGCGAACCAAGGGCGTTACCAGTACCTAATCGTAAAAAACCAAAATCTGGATTGGTAATTAGGGTCTGCCACTGTCCTAAGCGTTGATAGCGATCGGCGCGCCACGCATTTGCTTGTGCAATATAATGATGAATTAGATTTACTGAACGAGCTAAAGTGCCATCACCACCACCACAGACTACTGTGCCATAGCCACGTCTTACGATTTCTCGCGCATACGCTTCAGCATCTTCAAGAGTACGTGAATAAAATAAATTATCACCACCAACAATTTCTTTGATACGACGAGCAAGTTTATCGTTAACCCGACGAGCATTGCGGTTAAGAATTACCGCCACCCTTGAAGTATCAGGCTTGGTAATTGGTAAAGGTTTTACAGACAGGTTAGGGGTATTAAGCTCACGATTTGGCTTTGCCGAAATCAATGTCGCTTGCATTTATTATCTCCACTAATCTTGAAAAAAATATCGTCTAAGATCTGTATGCTGACAAAAAACAGTGTTTTAAAATCTGTGCATCGATATCTATAGCAGTTTTCATACCATGTATTGCTATGCGTCATATATAATAACTTTTTCTAATAATTTAAGTAAGTTAGCTCATAAAAAATAGTCTTTAAGCAAACCCCAATAAAACAATTGCTGCGTATCTATATTCGCGCCTAGCTATTTAACTGCGAAATTTTTTTCTCACTAGTATGACTAAAGTGTCCGACTTCTTTTAACAGATTTAATATTTAATTGCCAAACTTATCTGACGCTCTGGCGTAAAAGTACAACGACTTGCTAAAAGACATAAACTGTGGATGCTAACAAAAAAATACCAACTTAACGATTCTCAACAAAAAACCATGGATCAGAACTTAGATATGGATGAGTCGGCATTTAAAGACGCTATAGCTGTTATTAAGGCAGAAAGCCGTGCTCTAAATCAGCTACAAAAGCATATTGATGCACGATTTACCGCTGCAGTTAATTGTATATTAGCTTGTCATGGTCGGGTGGTAGTTACCGGTCTTGGTAAAAGTGGTCTTGTCGGGCAAAAAATATCAGCAACACTAGCATCCACCGGTACACCTTCACTTTTTTTGCATGCTACTGAGGCTTTGCATGGTGATTTAGGGCGAATTACTAGTGAAGATGTTGTTTTAGCGTTATCAAATAGCGGTAATTCCGACGAAATCATGCGTTTAATCAAGCCATTAAAATCTTTAGGTGTTCCATTATTAGCTATGACCAGCAGTACAAAATCAGCACTAGCATGTCATGCTGATATTCTCTTGTGCATAGGTGATATTGCTGAAGCCTGCCCTATGGGATTAGTACCAACAGCAAGTACTACCGTAATGATGGTGTTAGGTGATGCTTTAGCGATAGCTTTATTCAATAAACGTGGTTTTGGTCGTGAAGAATATGCGCGTTTTCATCCAGGTGGTGAGTTGGGGCGCAAACTTTTGCAGGTTAGCGAAGTTATGCGTAAAAATGAAGAAAACCCTGTTGTTGCTGCAACTGCACCTTTATATGAAGCTATTCGTTGCATGAGCGACACTCCTGGCCATCCGGGATCAGTTTCAATAACTGATGAACAAGGCAACTTGATTGGTTTTTTTACCGACGGCGATTTGCGACGTTTGATTTTAACTAGTGAATTTAACCACGATAGTAACATAGCAGCAGTTATGCATCATAACCCCAAGCGTATTCGCATTGATGCCTTAGTCGATGAAGCAGCTCATCTTTTACGCGAATACCATATCGATCAACTTCCAGTGGTTGACGCAAATGATAAGCCCGTAGGACTAATAGATATTCAAGATCTTTTAAGCACGCGTCAGCTTTAGAGCAAGCCACCATCTGACTGTCGTGGTGAGCTTGTAAAAATTATAGGCTCACCACCGAAAGATCATGAATTAAATTCTTAGCTTTTAGCTATAGCTGTATACCCACTGTAAGCAAGGCACCGGTATAAGCATCTTGAAAAGCAGCGTTTAAATATTGTGAAGTATAATCCAATGTACTTTGATCTTTATACCTTGCAAAATAATGATCGTAACGCCCCAATAATCCAACTTCAATCATATCAAAGATTAAACGTAATCCACCTTCGGCGTGCCATGCATAAGCACTTTTAGACGAAGAACCGAGATTCTTGATACGACCTTCAAGAGTTACTTTGGGTTCGTAGCGTCCAGAAACTACGATTTGCAATGATTCAACAATAGGTAAGGTGAAAGTACCGCCAGCATAGATCCCTGAATAGCGCACCCCAGGAAAACTTCCTTTAGCAAGTGGGAATCGGAAAATTCCGTAACCAGCACGTAGCTTAAAATCTGCGGCTGTTTTAGAGTTCCATAAAACTAAACGATATACCAAACCTCCATTAGCACCTACTATTGTACTCTTAACTTCGGTTTTAGGGTTACTGGCTATTTGAGTGACTGTCTTTGTGTAGATTCCTTCACCATCAATACCTAAGCCTTCGTACCAAGAACCATTGCCGCCAAAAGCAAGAGGAAAAAATTCTAATTGAGCTAAAGCCATTGGTGAAGGTTTTAATAGGCTGCCGCTTGGCTCGTAAGTAAGCGCTTCGGTTGGAGTTTTATCTCTAATTCTGCCATGGCGGAATGAGCCAATAGCGCCAAGTCGAAAATGCAAAGCGGGTCGCCATTTAGCCCGAATCGATTTCTTTGGAGGAGGTGGTGGCTCGAAAACTGGTTTTGGCTCAGGCAACGGTGCAATAGCAATTGGTTCTGGCTCTGGTGGCGGTGGTTCTTCTACGACAGGCGGTGGCTCAGCGGCAGGAGGTGGTGGTGGAGGTTCAGGTTCAGCCACAGGTTCTGGCGGTGGTGGAGGAGGAACCATATTCATTAAAACATCTTGTGCGATCTGCGAAGCTACATTAGCTGTTAACTTTCTACCTTTTAGTACATAGTTCTGGGTGAAAACATTCTCTCCTGTATCTAAAGCAACTACTGTAACCATAGCAGAGTATACTTTTTTGCGGCGTTTACCCACGCGCACTCTTTCTGCTTTGCCTTCGATAATAATTGCATGGGTCAAGTTAAGTTCACGTCCAATAGTGCGCACACTTTCAATGCTAGCTATTTTACGACCCCTTATTCTAAGTTTTTTAGCTGTCTTACGATACAAGCGATAAGAAACAACAGCGGCTTGCTCTTTGATTGCTGGCTCAAGTAATTTCATTTGCCGATCTAATCTCGGCCCACCTCTGCCTTTTGTCGGTATTAAAGTAACTACCGGGCTAGGTGCACTTTGTGCAGCAGCGACAACTGGCAGGCTTAAAACAACCATAACCAAGCAGATACGCGTTACAAAGGCCTTCATGATAAGCTCCGCTTACTTAAATATAGAATAGAATACTTATGAGTCTAATCGGCTCTGAGGCTAAGCGCAAAACAAAGGCCAATTTTTATTTTTTTATATATATCAGTTATTTTTACCAGAAATGGATAATTTATCTATTATAGCTTAATTTTATTAGGTTTTTTTAAAATATAAGAAAAACATCAATACTATGTTAGTAATCAAAATTTAATTCTTCGTCCTCGCTAAAATCGTCATCAGTAAAATCATCTTCACCATAATATGCTTCATAAGTCTGGGGGCGTAGTTCGTAACCAATCATCTTTTCGTTATCCAATTCAGAAACAAAGGAGAGTGGTTCAAAACCATTCTCAATAAGAAATTGATGCATTTGCTTGGCTATTTTGCGGTCAAGATAAATTCCTAACGGAAAATCTCGATGAAAATCTGTATATTGAACCCATGTTTCATTAAAATAATGATGAATTACTGGAGATAATGCTTCACTGGCAATGGACACCTCAAATTTGTCAAAAAATAAGATAAATAAAAACGGTACCCCGGCTTGGGCGCGATAGCCAACATAACCGGCTACTTTACGGGTGAATTCTGGTACCATTTCCCACATACAAATTTCTTTTGTTTTTAAGATGCGGTAACTAAAACGATCTAATGGTGGCGGACTTGGCCATTGTATTGCATTCCAAAAATCAGGTTGTTGAAATTTTTCATGCGCTTTTTCAATATTATCTTTAGTTATTGGTCGTAAAGTAACGAGCGCACCTTTAATCTCGGACATTTTTATTCCTCAATCGTGCCAATTTTAATTTCAAGCTTTGCAAATTAGCAAAGCCCCCCTAGCTTGCCAATAAAAATGCGTGATACGTCAATACCACATTTTAACTTGGCACATAAACTTAAACAAATAGCAAAAAGTTTTTAGAGAGTTGAGTAATTTAATATGTTTTTAGCTGTTGTCTGTTTGCTTTTAAGCATTGAGCCACCTTTTATTGATCCAATTAATGGTGAGATATTAGAACGCTCGACCCTTTTAACTTTGCCTTCTGGTCATCATCTTGGCTGGCAAGCTGATCATCAATTTCCGAGTATTATTAATGTTCAGCCTGGCGATGGTGGCTTATCGCGTTTTGATCGTTTAACTATAAGCGCACATGGTCGCTCAGTAACGCAATTACGTTTAGTGCTTAATAGTCTTGATATTACTGATCCTGCACGTGCAGGTACTGCGTTAATTGAAATTCCCGAAGGTATTTGGGACACTCTCACCCATCGCTCTTTGTGGACTTCACAACCAGGTTTTGCCTGGCAAATCACCACTACTCAAGAAAACCGCCAACGCTATAGTGCCAATGTAATAGTTGGTAGAGAGCTTGGCGGGTCAACTTGGATACCAAAAAATTTTATGGATCGTGAACCGGCAACTGATTCAGGAGCGCCATCAGCAAGACGCGGTCTTGATGATGTTAGAGCTGCACAAATTTATGCCGCCACCCAAAAAACTTTTATAGCTGTTGATTATGCGCGTGATACTCGCGTTTACCCACAAACATATATTGATGAAAACGATAGCAAATTGCTAGCTATCGGCGAGCGTACCACCGTTATCGGTGCACATACTTTAAATATTTATCTTATACCCATTACTATTTTAGCTGCTTGGCAGTTATATAAAAATGACGGAGAAGGCAGCCAATATCGTTGGCCCCAAGCACTAACCGCAAACCAAGATGATAATGCGTTAATTTTACAATTAACTAGCAGCACTGACTTTTCAGATTGGCAAATCACTGGTGGCTACAGCTTTGGTTATCGCAAAGGTGACTTTACCAGAACTTCGCAGCATCCGACCATTTCTGATCTTGAAGGTGAATGGTTATGGATGGCACGACCTCAACCTGATGAATCATTATCGCGCTGGCGCAATGATTTTACGATTAAAGCTGAACATCATAAAGACGCTGATAGTTTTTTATTACGTGCTAATGCCAGCTATGCCACCTTAAATTCTTTAGCTAAACAGCCTTCTCAACTTACCGCCTTCACTTACAATCGCGCCAGCAATGGTGATCGGTCGGCTTATATTGATATTTATGATCCTGCAAATAATGCTAAAGAATGGTTTGCCCAAACTCGTGCTGAACTCACTTATATTCATAAAGCCTCAAATTACCAGTTTGAAGGATTATTGGGATTAGACTACTCAGCTGTTGGCACTGGGTCATCAATGCTTTTAGGAACTATCGCCCCAGCAGTTGGCGTCTTGATGCGTTTTGCGGTTGGTGATGGCGAGTTATTTGCTTTAGTAAGACGAGAACCTGACTATTTAACTGAACAAGTAAGTGCGTTTCTTGATCCTTCGCGTCCTAGTGGTCGTCGATATCGCTGGATAGATAATGGCGATGGTATACCGACCGCAAATGAAACTGGCGCTTTAGCTTATCGCTTTGGTGGTGCTTATAATCGCAAGGCTAATAATTTATCACGACCAAGTAGTAATCAATTTGCATGCGGTTGGATTACTCCGATTGCACAATTTTTACGGCTTACTTTAACCGGCGCGGCTCGACTTCATACTAATCGTTATACGGTAAAATATGATGATAAAACTCTTGCTCAATTTACTGCCGCTACCTTATCGCCTCAAGGTGAGGGACCTTATTATCCTGGTATTGGTATGCCCATTATTAAAAATGTTTATACGCGCAGCGGAGCAACCGGTAATGAAAATTATATATTAACCAATGATCAACGACCTGATTTTTGGTTAGGGACTGAAATAGAACTCGCCACGCAAAACACCAATCAATGGTTTTTCGCCCTTTCAGCGACCGGCTATTGGAACGCTGGTGCTGCTCCATTTGGTTCTTTCTCTGATCGTAATGACCCTGGCATTATTAGTTATGTCAGTGCCGATCCCAATGCCCAAATCAATGATTATGGCCGTTATGATCAAGACCGTTCATTTTCAATAAAGTTTTTAGGGGGCTACCATATTTTAGAAAATTTATTGCTATCTACAGCGTTGCGATATCGTGATGGTGAACCCTTTACTGCAATTGAAGTACTTGAAGGTTTACCCCAAGGACCGGTTGCTGTAATGACCAGGCGACGCGGTCGTATTCGCCATACTTTTCATATGTCTCTTGATCTGCATGCCGCCTATACCCATACACTATTTTCAATAGATGGATTAACAATGACTTTAGCTGCGGATGTAATGAATGTACTTGGTTCGGGCACTGAACAATTAGAAGAACCTCGTGTTGGCGAACATTTGCGAGATCCTCTTGAAATGGTGCCTGGTCGCACCGGCTATCTTAGCGTTACCGTTGGTTGGAAATAGGATACTCAATTGATACAAGTTCAGTCACACCACTATCAGGAATATTTTTAATTTTAACCACATTCCGATGCTTATCATTGGTAATATAATAAAATGCTTCCCAAAACAACCCACGCCAACCAATCACACTGATCTTTACTTTTAAACATTGAAATGCACCCACTGGGGCCTACACGATCAATTAAATTTTTTTTAAGCAAGAAATGACAAGTGGGAGAATTATGCAGGTCAGATGCACAAAGTTAGATGTAAGTTGCATGCCGCTTAAAATATAAAACATCACCTAAAGCTAAAATTACATAGCCATTTCTTTTTTTTGCAACAACCATATCTTGGGTAAATGAAGAATTGGTTTTATTGATCGATAAAAACAACTCAACAATATCTTCTAATTTATCGGCATCGTATAAAATTACTACGCCTTTATCGGGTATGGGAACAATCACCGTCTGTCAGGTGAGTTATTAACGCGCCCTTTGACTAATTCGGTGCGTTTTAAAAAGTTTTTGCCCAAATGCGGAAGTTTTACCATCCCATAATGAGACAAACAAAGTATACAAAAAAATGGTTATACCAATTAAATTTTTAATATTACGTTATTGTGTGTTGAATTTTGCTATATTAGTATAATTAATCATTTAATTGACACTACGACTCTATAATGGCTACTTAATGGGTAATGAAAAAGCCATTAATTTTAACCCCGCTTGAGCGAGCGCTTACTAGTCTTAATAGGGCTTTAGAACGAGCACAAAAAGCACTAGATGACGAAGAATTGCGTGATGCTTGTATTCAACGTTTTGAGTATACCTTTGAGCTTTGTTGGAAACTTTTAAAACGTCAGCTAGTCAGAGAAATAGAGAATGAAGATGAAGTAGCTGCATACAGCAGACGTACTCTTTTTCGCGTGGGTGGTGAACGCGGTTTGCTTAGTGATGTGTCTGCATGGTTTATATATTTAGATAAACGCAATATTACCTCGCATACATATGATCAAAAAAAAGCAGATGAAGTGCGTGCTATTATTGATCAGTTTGCTATTGATGCTGGTAATTTATTAGAAAAACTCAAGGCACGTAATGCTTGATTTAAACAAAAACGAACTTGTTATAATACGTGAAATTCTCAAACGTTATATACATGATAGTCATGTATTAGCTTTTGGGTCGCGATGCACGGGGCAAGCTCGTAAATACTCTGATCTTGATTTGGCTATTTATAACAATATATCAATTAATGATTTAGCTTGGGCCAATATGCGCGCTGATTTTGACGAATCAGATCTATCTTTTCGTGTAGATATAATTAATTGGAATGATCTTGATGAAGAATTTAGGCAGACAATAAAAAGTACAGGCATTTTAATTTTATAAATAGTCAGTAAATACTGAGTAAATACTGAGTAAATACTGGGGACACTGTTCTTTATGTTTTGTTAATAATAGCTAAATTAATTGCTACGTAAATTTTTTAAATCAGCTTTAATTTGTTTAGCAATATTGCTAAAGGTATATTTACAAGAATTTGCCATTTTACATAGTCTAGGCGCAATGCTGCGGTCAATTTTAGCTGCTTTTTTATTGGCAGCATCAAGCGCATCAATTTGGACCTCTATAGCTGGTCCGAATTTTTTTGCATCACTTGCATTAAACGTGTTAACGCGAGTTTGCAATTTTTTAATTTTGTTAAGATTTATTTCTATGTTTTTAACTTGCTTTTCATATCTTTGTTTTAGGGCAAAATTTGGGTCGAGTTGCTTAAGGCGTTCTTTCAAATTATTATCTTGCACATTTAATTTCGAGAGTTGTTGACAAATTTGTCTGCAGATGTTGCATAACTTTGTATAGACAGGTGACTCTTTGATCGATTTACTTTCGCTTTCACCAAGCGCTTGCATTTGTGCTTTATATACCTTGATCAACGCTTCGAGGGCGTCTCGAACTCTAATTATATCATTGCGGGCATTTTTTAATTTTAATCTCTGTGTCTCTAGCTCTTGCTGGCCCTGAGAATTATCAACGTTGTTTTCTATTGTCTTTTTAGTTTTGCCAAAAGTAGTTTGTACTTCGTCCACAATAGTTTCAGTGTAAGCATTTAAATTCTCAAGGGTGGGTGGATCTGCAAAACCGTTAATCATATTGCGATGTTGCACATCATCAGTAATAATTATTTTAAATTTTCCCACACAGTCATCTGCTAGCGCGCTGGTAACACTTGTTGATTCAACAGAGGCAATTTTATTAATTTCTGTCTTTGCTTGCCTAAGTTTCTCAGCAATACCTTCATTGCCTGTTTGCTTAAAGTCAAGCATATTTTCTGTGATTATTTTTTTAGCATCTGCTAAACATTGTTGCGCTATTTGCTTTGCTTCTGCCACGCTAATTTTATCTATAGCAAAATCGCCTTCTTGTTTTGCCGCTGCTATTGCATTATCTAAGGCAAGCTCAACTTTACCTGCAGCAGTGGCAGGTGCTTCAGGAAATAACTTATGATTCTCTTTGGCAGCATTGAAGCCTTCTTTCATTTGACGAACGACAGTTTCGTCATAATAATTACGTAAATCGTAACCATCAATCAGGTTTTGCGCTTCGTTGTACAATCTTCTGGCTTCTTGCGCATAGTATTGTTCCGCATTTAGTATAGTAGCATCCAAAAATTTATGATATGTTGCCTGAAACTTCACCAGTATTTCTTGGACAGCTTTCATTGCTTGAGGTTGAGTTAATTTTTTACCGGCAGAAGGCGCTTTAACTCTGTTTTCAAGTCTACTAAATATAGTTGTTAAATTATCATGCAATTTAAAGCCAGCAGTGATGATATCATCAATAGCCTTAATAGCGTGGCCTGCAGGAGAGTTGTCAGCAATATTATAGGCCTTTTCTTTTAATGCTTCGATTCTTTGATTTAGGCTCAAACTGCGATCGCGAATATCTCTAGCTTGATCAGTAAGAGGCGTTCTTTTCTTAGCTAATTCTCCACTTGATTGCTTACCATATAAGTTATAAAATTTTGCTATATCTTTTTGCAGTTGCGCAGCTTCATTTTTAAGCCGTGCCAAATCCATTAAAACGTGTGCTCTAGCGATAACGCCTGTCAGACATTTTCTGATAGGTTTTAGATTATTTTTTGCATCGCTATCAAGTCTGTTAGCCGCCACTTCATGTTCGGCATATCCATTTTCACATTTAGAAATATCCTCTTCAAGTGCCTTTATTGTCTTTGTTTCAACTTCGCCTATATTCGTTTCATCGACAGGTTTTAGGTTTTTTTCAAAAGTATCACTATTCTGTTTGATTACTTTCACATAACTTTCAGCTAATTCAATTTCTTTGGCGCACGTATGTCGCGTCGTCGCTTCAGTGTCGAACGTTAAATCATTTTCGACTTTAGGTTCTGTACTAGGTTCATTTTCAGCATTTCCCTTTGCCTTCTTGCCTTTCTCAAAAAATTTGCGTAAAAACCTGGCGCCTTCTTTTATTTGCTCACTATTAATTCGTTTTACTTCTTCTGAAATTTTTTTCCATGACATGCCCTTTTTATGCGAGACAATGGCAATACCAATTAAGGCGTATGCAATAGGTTTTTCATAATCGCGCTCTTCTGGTGGTTTAGCTAATTCAGCGACTAATGCTGGCCCACCAAAAATAATTGCGGCTAATCCGTAACGCACCGGGCGCGGCAAGAAAGAGATTATATGTAAAAGAGCAAATAAATTTGTGCCGCAGGCAAAACCTTTCATGGTTTCAATAGCTATTTCAGAATCGCCAGCATCTGCTTGTATGGCTTCGGCAGCGCTTTGAATAGACATAAGTATTGGCAGCGACAAAGTGCGTACCCAATTTATAAACACTCTCATGGCAAGACTGCCGGTGCTGATATATTTTACTTTGGTGCCAATATTTAAAGCAGTTGCGCCTGTTAATAGCATTAATATCTGCGGAATAAATTCACCAACGCCGGCGCAAAAATGATATGCTAACTTTTCTGGGATGTCACCTTTGCGGTTAAAACTATATTTAGAATAATATTCTTTATATGATAGGTCAGCATATTTTTCATAACGAAAACAGCTCTCAAAAAGGTTTAATATATGCCAATCAATATAGTTATAAAATAATTTAGTGTTTTTTAAATAGTAGCAGATAGATTCACCGCAGCCTGCAATCTCGCCGGTAGCTGAAAACATATGTTTTGCGCCGGTAGCAAGCACTTTAACTGATATGTTTTTTGCCTTTTGTAGACGCTTTATATTACCCGAATTAGGCGTGGCTATTTGTAGTGATGCAGATGTAGTGATAGCGCTAATCCTGTTAAATGCTGCCGTAGAAGACTTTTCTTGTTGATCTATTTCTAGTGATGCTGAGCTACCTTGCTCATCTGTTGTGTTAGTTGCTGCTATTGTGGTTTTGGGCATATGCCAAAAGGAGCCCACACCATAATATAAAGACCATCCAGTACTTGCACTGGCCGTATTATTATCTAAAGTTATTGGTTTATCATTTTTACTCATTATAATTCACTTAAATTAGCAATAATTGGTATTCTGCATTTTTGTTTATACCACCATGATGATAATGCTAAGTTTATCGGTCGGGTGCGCGTTCAAAAATTGCTCAGGCCGATTAACCGTTTATAGTTAGTTGAAATATCAAGATAATTTACAAAAAGTACACGTACG
>JAFGEK010000104.1 GCA_016931625.1 Deltaproteobacteria bacterium
TAATCGATATTACACCATGAAGCGATTCGATATTTCTCTCGACAATATCTAATCCTATACCCCTACCAGAAATCTCAGTTACTTCTGCTGCCGTAGAAAAACCGGGGGCGAAAATATAATGTAATATTTCATCATCGCTAGGTTTAGCATCCTCAGCAATCAAACCTTGTTTACGCGCTTTTACGAGAATGCGGTTATGGTCAAGTCCTGCACCATCATCACTTATAATTATCTCAACACTCCCAGATTCATAATGTGCGCGCAATTGAATTGTGCCAACAACATTTTTATTTTTTTCATAACGGATAGCTGGTGTTTCGATGCCATGATCAACGGCGTTACGTACAAGATGAGTTAAGGGATCGCGTAAAGATTCAAGGACTGCCATATCAACTTCAACATCTTCACCTTTAATTATCAATTGCGCCTGTTTACCTCGCGTAACCGCAACATCACGTACTGTGCGTATATGTTGTCTAAAAGTTTGACCTACGGGAACCATCCGAAGTCTCATCACTTGTTCTTGTAATTCAAGGTATAGGCGTTCTGATTCAAGATGCGCGTCACGAATATTTTCAAGTGATTGCATCTCGTTGATAAGCAAATTGCTGATACGGCTTCGTGCGATTGCAATTTCACCTGTTAAATTTACAAGTCTATCAAGTTCGTTAACTGAGACGCGTAAAGTGCGTCGCCGATTAGTATAAACATATGACGTATTATTAGTTTCAGAGCTTGTGTTTACAATTGGTGTAGGCACTATTTGTTTAGCTGTTGGTTCAGCAACTTGATTATCCGTCGCAAAACGCGAAAGTATTCCTAAAATACTAACTTGAGTACCAGACAATTCGTCAGTACCGCTCATCGCGGCTGGCACCATCACGCGCCATTCATCAACAGCTTTCAATAAATGTGAGATGAGTTCATCAGTAACAGGAATGGTTTGTTGCCATAGTTGTTCTAATAAATCTTCTAAAGCATGGGCATACTGTGTCATTGCAGTAAAACCAACACAGGCCGCTGCTCCCTTTAATGTATGAGCGCTGCGAAATAATGATCGCTGCAAATCCTCGTTACAGCGATCACGATCGAGAGCGATAAGAGATTGCTCCATACCATCAAGATGCTCTTCAGCTTCAACTTCAAATTCTCTAAGAATATCTTCGCGACTTATTTCCATGAAGAGCGTCCCTTGCTTTACTTACTTAGATAGCTCTCAGCTGTCTGCTACTGTCTTATGTAATTTAGTTGTATATAAAGCCATTCCAGCATGCACTGCCAAAAGTTCAAAAAGTTCACGATCTATAGCTTCGATTCCTGCTTTTTGAGGTAACAAACGATATAGAACAACTGCACCAATAGTTTTATCAATTATACGTAAAGGCACACATGCAGTAACTGGGTATGGATGACCAGCCATTGGAAGTGGGGCTTCTGAAGCAACAAATACTTTACCTTCACGTAAAGCTTGTGCGATAGGATCATCAACAATAGCGATATTATTGACTTGTTCTTTATCAACACCCATACCAGCTAAATATTTTAAAGTTTTGGCGTTCGTGTTTACTTCATAAATCGAATGTTGTTCGCAACCTATTAAGTTAATTACTATCTCTTGCATGATGCTCAATACTTCATCACTAGATAAAGTTTCATGTAAGCGATAGCTGGCTACATAAAGATTGGCGAGATGAGCATTTTTCTGTTCAAGACTTAAATATCTTTGTGTTGCATTGAGATTTTCTTGTTCAAGACGTGCTAATTCTTCTTTATTAAGGCCTAAATGATTATTTATTTGAATGTCACGCTGCCGTCTTAAGTCGCGAATTTCTACATATAATTGTTTGCGTTCACTATCGCTAGCAGCAAGTAAAGAACGTAATCTCTCATTCTCTTGTTGCAACTCACGTAGATACTTACGTGTCATCTCGGCAACATCCAGAATATAAGCTGCCTTATGGTCGCGCTCAACCATATGTTTACCCTTTAAGTTAACTAATATGGTTTTTTACTTTGGTAATAAGTTCGACACCATTGATAGGCTTAGTCACATAATCATTACATCCACTTTCAAAACCTATTTGCACATTAGTCGCTTCGCTTCTAGTGGTGACCATGATTATTGGGATCTCACGAGTAGATTCTTGCGCACGAATTTGTTTGCAAGCTTCAAATCCACTTACTTCTGGCATCACAACATCTAAAAGTATTAGATCAGGTTTTTCTTCAGTTGCTTTAATAATTGCCTCTCGACCATTACTTGCTGTAAGTAATTCATAGCCTTCGTTGGCTAAAAGCATTCTTTCCATCAATAAAACCGTATTTGAATCATCGACAAGAAGAATTTTTTTTGCGCCCACGTTTAACCTCCACTTTAACATTTAGCAAAGATGCATGAGTACGCCCATCCAACCTAGCATTCATGAATGCAGGCTTAAGCCTTTACTATTCATTCTGCCGATGGTCTCAAGTAAATACCACGTAATAATAAATGAACGTAGCAAATACTCGGCGCGACGCACTTTGCCCAAAATACAAATACTACTTTCAGGCTACTGTACTTAAATAACCGGCATTGCCAATTAGTGTACCCCAAAATGAAACAGCATTCGCGTGTTCTGTGAATGAAATTAAAGAATCGGCAATACCAGCTTCACGGGCAAGTCGACGGAATTGAACAAAACCAATGGATTCATGCCCAACCATTACCCCAAAGACTTGACGATTATGACGCAGTCGTTCAAGCCAATTGTGAATAAATTCTAATGAAGCACGCGAATTTGCACCAATAACGCTAGCATCGATAAATACTAATATTGGGCCTGTTGCAAGTTTCGCCAGGGCACGACCAACAGTTGCTTCAAGATCTTCTGATTCTAAGGGATGCAATGATCCCAATATGCTAATAAATAACTGGTTATTATCCAAAGTGGTGACTTCATAACATAAAGTTATGCGACCATGTTCTACAATGCTTCCTTGACCATTTTCTAAAAGGTTTAAATAATAATTTAAAAAATCTATATTCATATCGTTGAGACCACAAAACTGTACGCCGTAGCCATACACGCAATTTAGTTCTGAGATCTTTTCTATACGGTTTACACGACAAAAAGTATTTAGATGAAAACCTTGAGGTAAGGTAAATTCTAAATGGAGCCCAGCGTTTTCACTTAATATGAGTCGTTGGGTAATTATATAGGCCCCAATAGTACTAAGATCCTTAATAACAACTTCTTTACTGACAATATCGAAAGACTCTAGATTATTAGTATTAATGAATGAAGATACATTTAAGTAATGTTGTGATAATTTCTCAGCGGACTTTGGTGATGATGCAGTATTGTGACTTATATAAGTACCAACTGACTGTCCTATTTCGAATTGCTTTTTTTCAGGAGTAAATAATACCATGATAATCACCACAGACTTTCATAAGTCACGAACCCAAGCTTGCCCGCTTGGTAATTCAATAGCTACATGACGTGGGTCTAATCCACCTATTATGCTTGATAATACTGGTATATTTGTTTCACTTAACATGCGAAAAGCTAACGAAGCGTTACTTTCACCCAAACGACCTTGATCGCTAGTTTCCATACCTCCATAAATTTTAGCCTGCAAATTCAATGCATTAGTGTTTTGTGCTGCAAGCCACTGCAATAAAGTTGGTATTGCCGGTAGTCCCGACCGTAAACTTAATATATCACTATCGCAAAAAGGAATTTCGTAATGCACTGCACCGCCAACACCACAACGCCAATCCCAAATTAAGACAAGTACACTGGTAGTAACAATTGCTTCAATTAGACTTGGACCCAAACACAATGCAATTGAACTCGGCTCTAACACGCGGATATTTCTACGGTTACGTAATGTTGTTGCCGTATTACTGGCCGATACTAAGTTACTCATAGATCGTTTTACCTGTAATGCTTTTATAAGCATCATTATATTAAGCAAAAATGAGACCGATTTTTATGGCATTAAAGAACGGTGTAACCCATTGTTATCACGTATGTAGGGAAAGATATGTTTATAAAAAATACGAAATTTTGTCTAAAAACTAGAATCGAAATGTCTAGGATTTAGACGTAGAAATGCTATACCGTTTTATTTTCTGATATAAAGAGCTGCGTGGTATTTTTAATTGTTGTGCAGCACGCACTACGTTGCCATTTTCATGTGCCAATACATTTTCTATATGCAAACGTTCTACTTGTTCTAAAGTAAGGAGATGGTCACCAAGGTAAGTTGGTGTATTATGAGTTACTCTATTTAAACTAAGATCATCGCGATCTATTGTTGTCATTTGCGATAATAATAAAGCGCGTTCTAATACATTATGCAATTCACGTAAATTGCCAGGCCAATTATATTCAATTAACGCCTTTTCAGCGGCACTAGTTAGATTTAAATCACTAATACCTCGTTCAGCCCCAATCTCATCAAGAATTTTATAAGCTAAAGGTATAATATCATCACGACGATCACGCAAAGCTGGACATACCAGTCGAACTACATCCAAACGAAACAAGAGATCTTTACGAAATAGGTTTTTTTCAGCTAAAGCCGCCAGATTAGCATTGGTTGCTGAGAACAAACGAATATCGACTGCAATATCTCGCACTGAACCTAGGCGACGAAAACGCTTCTCTTCAATAACTTTAAGAAGTTTGGGTTGCACCGAAACATCAATTTCACCTACTTCATCTAAAAGTACAGTACCATGATGACCTACTTCGAGTAACCCTAATTTACGACTTGTAGCTCCGGTGAATGCACCAGGTTCATAACCAAAAAGCTCCGCCCTTAAAAACTCAGGAGACAAACCTGCGCAATTGATATCCATAAATGGCTCATCTGCTCGTGGTCCATTTTCATGCAACCATCGTGCAAGAACATTTTTACCAGTACCTGTTTCACCTTGAATTAACACAGGGGTCTCAGAGTCAAGTACTCGTTTTGCTTGCTCAGCTAATGCGATAATCGCAGCGTTTGTACCAATAAAGGGATAAAGACGCGAACGTCGGCGCGTCAGGTTACCCATAATAAGTTTTCGTTCATTGCGTTGCTGTTCAAGGACACGTTGCAAAATTAATTGCAAAGTAGGCATCTCTATTGGTTTCGTAAGAAAATGCTGTGCCCCTTCTTTAATGCAACGTACAGCTAGATCAATAGAACCATGAGCCGTTAAAACAATAATGGGCACTGATGCAGCAATTTCACGCAGACGCGGCAACATTTCAAGAGCATTACCATCGGGTAACATATAATCTATAAGTGCAGCATCAGGCGGAGCTCGTAAAAAAGCTTCAATACCTTCTTGGACTGTCTTAGCAGTTTCGACAGCAAAACCCTGAGCGTTTAAATAATCAGCAACCGCAAAACGAATAGTTGGTTCATCGTCTATTAACAATATCCTTTGCTTAGCCATAAATTTGGTTCCGAAATAAATAGCTACGGTGCGATATCGCCGACAACGTTAGGTAACCTAACAGTGAAACACAGACCTTTCAATTTATCATTGTGCGCTGACATAGTTCCATTATGAGCAAGAATAGTGGTATAGGCTATAGCAACATCAAGCGAAAGTTTGCCACCACGACGAATACCAAAAGGTAATAAAACATCACGCATTGCACGAGGATCAAGCAATGGACCATTATCTTTAATGTCAATTTGTATTTCGCTTTTATGGTCGTCTTCATGTTGTACGATTTTTAATTTTACTTCTTCTCCCTTTGGCGTTCTTATAATTGATAAACCAATTAATCTTTGTAAAGCTATTTGCAATCGCGAAATATCTACAAAGACTGGTTTTAAATTTTCATCTATATTTGTTGTTACACTGACTTCTTTGCTTTGTGCTAATGAGTTCAGATCACTGATCACCTTCATGATCAATTCTTTTATTGAAAAAACCTGACATTGATTAATTGGTGCAATCAAATCACCTAATTCATGAGCCAACTGTAAAATCCGATCTAATTCATGTCTCAATGCTGCAAAGTAAGGTTTTATTTCACTAGTTTCACCTAAACGTTTTTCTAAAGCATCAACCGTTACTCCCATTGCAAAAACCGGATTGCGCAATTCGTGGATAGTACCGCCTAATAAAAGTTTGATATTAAAAATTAAAACATCTGTTGGAGATGTTTTAATAGCTGAATTTGACGCACTCACGCGATTGTCGTCCCTTCCTAATTTAGATGAATTATTCTAAAACATACTGTATTTACAGGTTGAGATATTATATCACGTCTCTTTACTGTCGGCTGTAACTTGATAATAAGAAACTGCTGGGCCAAAAATACTAAATTGCTTTTTTATGTATGTAAGTGTGGGTAAATAGACATATGTTAAATTTATCACCAAATTGGCAACTTCGTATTAGGTTTACTATTATCGGGATATTGCTGCTGTTAACCGCAACTTTTCTTGTTTCAATCTCCCAATATAAAGTACATGACTCTGATTCTCGTCTTTATGCAGCGATTGCCCATGATACCTCGACATTGCCAATAAGATATTGGTCTGCTCCTGAGTGGAATGGTCATTGGGGTAATCAAGGCTACTTTTACGAACATCCACCAGGCTTATTTATGTTCGGTGCCCTATTTGGGCGTTTAGGTTTAAATGCCTTTCCTGCGATATATTTGGTTAATTTCTTATCTTGGTTAATTAGCTTAGCATTATTAGCAGCCATCGCTCAAAAACTCATTGGCAATAATAGTGGTATTACCGCGGTTCTAATCTGGGTTCTATCACCAATGTTTATTCAGTATCTCGTAAGAGGTAATCAAGAAAACCCCATAACTACATGTGTCCTTTTAGGTGTTTTTGCTTGTGTCGTGCTACGACACCACTTCTACCGTGCACTCTTCTTTGGCATCGCGTTAACAGGTGCGGTATTAATTAAAGGCGCAGCAGGCATGCTCTTAGTTGGTGTTATTGCCTGGGTATGGTGGTTACGTGGTCATAAATTAGCAGAGTTTTTAGAGCTAATTGCAGGAAGTTTATTCGTTGTTGTTGCAGCTTTTATTCTTGAGCAATGGCATCAGTCAGTTACTGGTGCAAGTTTTTGGGGTTCATATTTACAAGCTCAAGTACGAGTATCATTAGGTGAAATTCGCATACTAAATAAATTTGCTAACTTAGGTTTTTACTTTGTGAGGCCTTGGTGGTTCTTCTTCCCTTGGATATTTTTACTTTTATGGCCTTTTTGGCGTTATTTTAAATATAAAGAAACCACATTTAAACACCCAACTTTTTATTTAGGTATAGGAACATTAGCCATATATATTGGTGGCTTTAGTCTTTTTGATCGCGCTTGCGATCGCTATTTATTTCCTGCTTATCCCATGTGTGCCATTAGTACCGCCTTTGTGATTTATAATGGCAATATACACTTTTTTGCACGTATGCGTAATATCATAGAAAGATATCAAGCCAGACTGCCTTATTTTTTAGCTGGTGCTCTAGCTATCGCTGTCGCACTTAAAGTTTATATTGGTTTGTTTCATTATATTTATATTCAACCCTGGCGAGGTGGCTGATTTATTTTACCCCATAAAGCTGGCTGCATTGGCCACTTATGAATATGTGACATAGCCAGCAATAAAACCCCTGCAATAATCATAACCAGACAGGCATATTGTGCCGGGGTAAGATTAAAATAACGTGCATCAACAAAACCAAAGTCATCAGCCCGTAAAAAATCTAAGATAAAACGTATGGGTCCATATAATATCAACCATACACCTGCCAGTGTGCCAGTACGCCACCGTCGTCGTGATACTATAAATAATGCTGGCGCAAGGATTAACACGGTAAAAATTAATTCATAAAGACCAAGATCGTGACGTACACCATCAGGAAACGCAACTCCTAAAAAAAAGTCAGTTTTACTGCCAGGATGATCATGGCTAGTTGCACAACCAAGACGACCGAAAATCCAAGCAATCGTAATACCAATCGCAATGCGATCAACATAAGGAAGCATTGGTTTTTTGCGCCAACGCAACAAAATTGCTGCCCCTAATAAGCCACCAATAAAACCGCCAATAGAACTGATACCGGCCCATATTTTAATGAGTATTAACGGATCTTCACGCATTAATTCTGGATGATACGCTAACACGTGCATTAAATGAGCACCAATAAATCCTGTCACTACGGCTACTTCAGGAATAAGCCGGGCGGTCGGCAAATCGATATCACCGCCGCGATTAACCACACGATCATACGCTGTCACTCCAGCAATAACTGCTGCAAATACAAATATGGTAAACCAATCAATTTGACCTAAACCTAATGCCGAAAGGTCAATAGGAGGGAGCGTGAAATATGGTAAATGCATTCGATTATTTGTAATTCTACTTGCTCTGCACCGCAAGCCAGTAGAACATAAAGATTATGTTTGAAGGAATCACATTTGATGATGTTTTGCTAGTGCCTTCATATAATCATTATGAATCACGACGTCTCGTCGATATTTCAATGACTGATAAAACCAGCAAACTGTCTTTGGCTTTGCCGGTAATGTCATCAAATATGGATACTATTACCGAAAGCGCCATGGCCAATTTCATGGCAGAAAAAGGCGGAATCGGTGTTTTGCATCGTTTTATGTCGATAGATCGTAATCTTGAAATATGGCGGCAATGCCACCATAAATGCTTTGTATCTATAGGTTGCGGCAGTAAAGAAATTGATCGTGCTACTACCTTACACGAAGCAGGGGCGGATTATTTCTGTATTGATGTCGCGCATGCGCATGCCAAATATGTCGGTAAAACATTAAAAAAACTCCGTGGACTTTTACGTAATGCCTGCATCATGGCCGGTAACGTCGCTACTTATGCAGGGGCTGATTACTTAGCTTCATGTGGTGCCGATATAATCAAAGTTGGTATTGGTGCTGGTTCAGTTTGTCTCACACGTATAAAAACGGGCTTCGGCGTACCTATGCTAACTGCCATACAAGAATGTGTACGTGTCGATCGCTCAATCGTTGCTGATGGTGGGATCCGTAGCCCTGGTGATATTGTCAAAGCGTTAGCCTTTGGAGCTGATTTCGTAATGCTTGGCGGTATGCTTGCTGGTACACGACCTACCCCAGGTTCTGTTGTGCAAAAAGCTGACGGAAGTCTGGTTAAAGAATACCGTGGTATGGCCAGCAGAGAAGCTCAAGATGGTTTTATTGGGGTAATGCCAGAATGGAAAACCGCCGAAGGCATAGCTATTGAAGTTAAATATTGCGAAAATGAAGATGAAATTATTGCGGATATAATTGGCGGACTACGTTCGGGATTAACTTATGGTGGGGCAGATAGCATTAGAGAATTACAGCGCAAGCTCAACTATACTTTAGTATCTAATGCTTCACGTATCGAAAGTTTACCGCATGCAATTTTTAAATAATTACTACAAGTGAGAATTAAGTTATTTTTCTTGTTGCCATACATGTCTAAATATTTCTACTTTATGTTGAAAACTGCTGTCTTTTAAAGCGGCAACCGCTGCTAATGCTTTTGCAAGGCGCTTATCTTTTATTAAACCATGTATTGAAGTAACCTTAGGAATGCTTTTATCAGCACGGCGACAAATTCGCTTGGCTCGCATTGCCGCAAAATTTATTACTTTTCCCATCATTACAATAGCATAGCGCTATTATTAGCTACGCCAAGAAATTTGCATAAAGTTCTCTTCTTTAGTTTGATTTTTAGGCTAAAGATAAATCTTTAATACGAATATCAGTATGGGGCACCAATTTGCAGATGCATTCAAACGCCGCTTTTGCACAATACATAGACGAACAAGTAGCTATATCAACAAATAGCATGCCCTGATGCGGCCAAGTATGTATAGCGACATGAGATTCAGCTAACACTGCCGCACCAGTGACACCGCAAGGTTGAAATTTATGAACATATTGATGAATAAGGGTCATGCCACTAGCATTGACACATTCTGAAAGTAGAGCTGCAATAGCCTCTGGGTCATCGAGCTGCTTAAGATCACAACCAGTAAGGGTTGCTACAATCACACTAAGCTCAACTGCCTCATTGAGGTCAGGTATTTTACCGTATGAATGCAATGTAGCGGTCACTTGTTTTGCACCTGTCGCAATATGGCGCGACCCTGTTGAATTATATCAGCGATAACCACTTCGCCACTGATATATTCACCACTCTCATCTTCATAACCTAGGTCGGAAACGGTAATAGCATTGCTACAAACTTCGGCGATCTCATCCCAAACCGAACCTAATAAACGATCATAATCCCAGTGTTCTTTTGAGTTAAGCCCATAGCGACCATCTTGGATAAAACTCATGAATACAATTTCTAATCCATCAATACCTTCATCTTCAGCTACCGCTAAACGCAAATCATCCCAACGCTCTTGCGCTAATAACTCTTCCCAAGAATCCCGGTCATCAAAACTATCATAAAATGAAACAGCAAATTCACCAGCTTCTAAATCAACAGCGCAAAATACGTCATAATCTCTTAAAAAATGATGATAACGTTGTTCAAACTGAGCAACTATATCTGCACCCTCAGCCGTCGAATGTAATATATTATTATCAGCAATTTTGACGTATTCTTTTTCGACTAACCATTTAAGCACTGGTTCTAGCAGCTCTTCTCCCTGAGCGATTAAAGCGGTAGCATTAATTTCTGGTGTCTTAATAAGCCATAGCAAATAAAGGGCGGCGTATTGCACCCTTACTTGCTCATCAATCATAATTCTACTTGTGCGCATTTAATTAACTATAAAAAGAAACAAGCGTTAACAATAAAAGCAATCGTGATGGCTGCAGCACCTTCTACTAAAGCAGCACCCCAATTACGGTCATTTTTTACTTCTTCGTCAAGCAGAGCCCCCGGAAGAATTAGTTTATCGACGATATATCTAGTAGTAAGCAGCAAAAAGACTGCAATAACAAACCATACACAGATACCTATAATAGTATCAAAATGCTTTATATAACCCGAAAGCAATATCCCAATTGCAACAAGATTCATACCCGCACTAATACCAGCGGCGGCGTTGTCACGTTCGATCTCATCATGAACATCAAACCTGGTAACTTTTTGATATATGAATCCATAAATAACAAAAAATATTTGCCCAATTATAAAGAATACCAGCGTTGAAACTATAGCGTGTAATACGTTTTGGCTTTCCCCAAATAACGAAGCATGAATAATAAATGCAGAACCAATATAACTGCCTGCTTCAATAGCACCGGTACCAAGGTTTTTATCTTCTACGAGTTCTTTAACATTACTAAATTTATAAAAAATAATTTTATCATTAACGATGCGAGTGATATGTAAAAGTATAACCCCACCAAGACTCCAAGCAACCGTCACCCCTAAATCTGTCACATAAGCCATTACTACTGTTGTAGCATCACCAGTATGAACTTCACCGCTTAGTATACTCAGAATAACAATACCAACACCAATAATAAAACCTGCAAATGCTAACGCGACGGCCTTATTATCAACTTTGGTGAGTTGCTCATTTAGGTTATAAGGAGCCACCCAATCAAAAGTTTTTTTGGCCAAGTAAAATACCAACAAAATTATAACTAAATAAATAACTGCGCGAGGATCCAATAGTTCCCAAATTGCATCAGTAGTAAACATTTCTTTAAACATGTGTGTGCTCCTCCCTACTTGCCGCCAAATGACCGAGAGCTACGACCAAAAGAGCTACGTCTTGAAGAAAAACCACGACCGAATCCGCCGCTGCGACGAGCACTTGAGCCAAAACTAGACTGAAAACTCTTTTGCGATGCAGTGGGATTTTTCAGTCGCGCTTTTATACTATTAGCGTTGCGGCCAAAGTTTGGTGATCTAATTGAGTTACCAAAGCTTGATGATGAAGATGTATTATATGAACCAAGGCGATTATGCCAACGACTGCTATAATTATTAAATGGTATAGTTGAATATGAATGGTAATATCCAGGATATGATCCCCATCCCCATGGTGAAGAATACATGCGATGCGGGGCAAATAAATAGCCCATCATCAATCCGGTACCAAAGCCAGGTGACCAGCTCGAACGATAGTAATGATTCTGGCCATAGATGGTTTGATTGCCGTGATATTCAACTTCGGCTTTGTCTTCGCCCTGCTTTTGAATTTTAATTGTAGCAATTTCTTGAACTTCACCATTGGCAACTTCGGTGGTTAAAGAGAAACCTTTGGTTATATCGTCGCCAAATTCTTTTACTTTAATATAATCAGCCTTGCCATCGGCATTAAGGTCTAGGTTATTTACCCCAGTATCAGGAGAATTTAACAACTTCTCAAATTCTTCAGCGGTTTTGGCTTTTTTTAGCACTTCACCAACTGCCCGCAAATCGAGGCCTTTGTCTGCATCAACCATTTGCGTAACTGAAACGTCATAAGTATCGCCTGGTTTATTCATACTTACGCAAAAGGATAAGCCCGCAATGCCAAAAAACACGATGGCCATTATTTTTAAGTACCTCTCAGCCATAACTTATCTCCTTGATAATTCCTCCTAGCCATCAGGCATCAGAAGTACTGTTGCCAACCTTTTAAGTAATACCGATAAACAACTGCAGAGGTAAGAGTATTGATATCATTATTACTACTTATTAATTGTTGCGCCCCAAATGCAAGCGAAGCTTGTTTGGTATCATTAGTTAAATATTGCAAAGGTATATTTGTTGTATCTGCATTTTCAAATTGCATGCGCAAGGATTTTTCTGAATACCATTTAGTATCGCCCGCAATCCAAAAGCCCCAATCTCCCATTGATGGAATATCTTCATGATATGGTATTGCAGCAAAACCAGCACTTTTAATGGTGCGACCGATATTTAAAAATGCTTCTTTAGCATAATACGGTGAAGTTGATTGCTGTACAAATACTGCACCAGGGGCAAGTTGTTTACGCAATAATTGGTAAAAACTTTGCGAATATAGTTTTGCCAGCTCAGGAGCATTTGGATCAGGAAAATCTACAATTACTACATCATATTGACCCTGTACCTGTTCAATAAATTTCATAGCATCAACATTAATAATAGTTACATGAGAAACCTTGGCCATTTTTCTTGGTGATAGGCTTTTGTGATCAGGGGTCCACAAATCGCGTTCTGCTGCCTTCATTAGAGCTTTATTTTTTATCAAATGCAAACGCGCATCAAAAAGGCTATCTTGATTTAGAGTGCGCATTAATTGATTAAAACGAGCTAATTCAACAACCATTGGATCAATATCACATAAAGTAAGCTCTTTTACTTCTTTATATTTTAAAACTTCACGCGCCGCTAAACCATCTCCACCACCAAGAATTAAAACTCGCTCTTTTTTAGGGGCGATTAGCATTGCGGGATGTACTAAATTTTCATGATAAATATATTCATCATTACTATTAAATTGTAAATGGCCATTGATAAAAAACGAAAATGAACCCGTGGCCTTTTCTGTAATAACTAAGTGCTGATATTTTGATGTTTTTGCATAAACAATACGGTCACGATAAAGCGCTTGTTCTGCATAACTGGTCCACTGGTCCGCAATAAAATAGCCTACGGTTACTAAAGAAAAACTAACAATTATTGCTAATGATACTAAACGACGTTTTTCAATAAGCGCATAAAAATAAATTAGTGCAAAACCAGCAACGGCAATATTCATTAGCCCTAACACAAAAGCCATTTTTGTAGTTGAGAAAAATTTTGGTAGGACAAACACCCAAATCAAGGCACCACAAAGCGCCCCGATGTAATCCATTTTTAAAATACCACCAATATTAAATTTTATTTCTTTGCTATATTTAGAGTTGATGCGAGTTAGCAAAGGTATTTCAAACCCTATCAGCAAACCTATTGCCGAGATAAAAAAATATTGAATGATAACAAAATGTTGGGGGAAACGACCATAGGCATCAAGGATAACAATAGGTCCAAATGCACCACCAAGCCCTAATAACATTTGTGCAAATAAAAATTTTGAAAAAAGCTCTTTATCTTGAAAATATTTTTGAACATCTGAACCAATCCCCATAAAAAACATCATTACCCCAATTATTACTGCCCATTGCTCAACTGAGTTACCTAGTAAATCAGAGCAAAGCTTACTAAGAGTATACTCATAAGCTAAACCACACCCCCCCATTACAAACATACTAATATAAAGCACCATACTCTCAGAGAATGGTTTAAAAGCTTTATTTGATTTTACCGCAATCTGGTTCATTTAAGATCGGCTATAGACAGTTATATTTCTTGGTTTAATCACAACGCTATAATTTGCTTCAACCGTGCCATCTTGCCAGCGAACTATGGTGATATACTGCTCTTCATCTTCGTCGGCAAAATCCCAAAACTCATATGGCTCTGGATTAAGTTCATTACTATCACGACAAAATATTGCTTGGTTATAATAATCGGCATAATACTCAGTGCCATCATAGTTTAGTTTTTGATCATCAACAAAGTTATCAATATCTTTAGCACTTATACCTAAGCTAGCTAATGAAGGTTGGGTAAGTGTTACATCAACACTTAACTCATCATCACGCTCAATAGATATATAGACTTTTGACCCACCGCGATCAGCTTCAAGTTCAATAATGCGATCAGAGTCGACCTTATGCAGATGGCGTGCAATTATTTGAGCATCAAAAGATTCAGCACGTAGACCCACATCATCAAGATGAATCACGCCACCTTTCTCAACATCTTCAATAGAAAGTAGCTCATCTTTATGAGCTTGCTGCTGCTGCTGCAAGGCACGCAGTCTATCTGCTGACTTTAACTTTACCTTACCACTCTTAGCTTGGTTTTGGTAAAGATACAAAAAAACAAAACCCAAAATTAAAGCTAAAATACCGATGCTTATCATAACATTCCTTTGGGTGTTCCTTTGGCTTGTGTATTTTCAAAAAATAAGCTTGGTTGGGATAAAATTATGACATACCCATCTTGGCTTTTAATGCCGCCAATGAGTCGGCCGCCTTAATTTCGTTAGCGCTACCACTAGCTAAGGCTTTATCAATTTCAGCATCGACACTAGTCTCAATTAGCGCAATTTCACCATATGATTGGGCCAATGCCTCTTCTTCTGCTACTTTAGTCTTCATTTTTTCGAGCATGGCAACGGTGCCAGATGAATCAACTTGGGCTAACTGTTCATTTAACTTTCTTGTTGCGCCAGCAACTTTAGCGCGGGCTTTAAGCGTTGACAGCTCGCTTTCCCAGGTGCTGATTTTGCTTTTTAGTTTTTTAACGTTAGCTTCAAGTTGCGCTACCATAGTATCTTGTTTTTGCAAATCTCTGGTGGTGGTTAAAGCTTGCGTACTTGCAGCTTCTTTTTTGGCTAGCGCTTCACCGGCTAATCTATCTGCTTCACCACTATCAAGCGCACCGCTTTGAGCTTTTTGCAACAACAGCATGGCTTTCTTTTCATAAGAAGCTGCATTCTGTTTTTGTTCTTCAGCGTCACGGCGAGTACGAATTTGCAACGCTTTAACTTCAGCTAGACTTTGCAAACTCGCTTGTAAGTCTTTTTTCAGATCACGAATGCCCTGTTCGGTCATCTTAATCGGGTCTTCGAATTTATCTATTGCTGCATGCGCTTCAGATTCAGCTACTTTAAATAATCGTTTAAAAATTCCCACGTTATCTCTCCCAAGCGTTTCTTAGACAGTAGCAAATTTAATTAACTCTTGTGCGTGTTCAGCCATCGCTAAGCTAAGTGCATTAATTGAACCTTCAAGTTCATTAAGGTCGAGATTAGCTAGCTGCAGTGTGTCACGAAACAGTACACGTTCACCAGAATCATCAAGTACAAAAGCGCCATGAACCAAGGTGCGGTTAATCTGCAGTAACCGTTTATACACTGCAGCATCAGCGTTTTTAAGATTAAAAATATGCTGTTCAAGAATTAAAATCGGAGCTTCGCAGTCAATAATGAGATTTTTTATACCCTGCGATTCATCATCAATAACGACAATTTCTTCAGCAGTATTCTCACTAGTAATTGCATAGCCTAGTTCAGCTAAATAGCCTTTTACTTTTTCTAAAGCACTCATAAACGCCCTCCTGCATGTTCTTTTTCAAAATACGCCATTGCTTCATTTAAAACTTTGGTAATCTCTTCGGCAATTTTTACTTTATCCACGTTTTGTTCATGTTTATCTGGGTGATACTTACGTAATAAACGCCGATATGCTGCTTTAATTTCGGTATACGTCGCTCCTTTGGCTAATTCAAGATTTGCATAATACTTATCAGCAATATTTTTACTTTTACCAGCGTCTAAATTATTAGTTCCGCTATTATGACTATTTCTATCATCAACCGCATCACCAGTTTGAACATTATCGTAATGCATATCTTCAACGAAATCGGCATCTTCTATTGACCGATTTAAATTACTACGCACTACATTATATAACCGTGACAAGATATTCATGTTCTTTGCTTCAATCGCATATAAATCTTGACAAATCTACGGCTATCGCAAGAAGCTACTATTAGCAACCTTATACCAAGCAATATTAGACTAAAGACCTGTACCAGCAATTTCGCAAGTCTAACTTTAATGGAGGTCATATCATCTTATGTTCCAGCTACTGATGCAGGCATTTAAAAAGATATGGCCGCAGAAACACTCTGAAATCAGTAAAGTTCTGTTACTTTTCTTCGCTCTGGTAGCTTTGGGTGCGGTTGGTTTTCAGCAGTTTGAAAGTGTCTCACACCCAGAGTTAACTTGGGGTGATTCAATCTGGTGGGCAATTGTTACTATGACCACCGTAGGTTATGGTGATTTATTCCCTACTACTACCTATGGCCGCTATTTAGTCGCCATACCTTTAATGCTCATAGGTATTGGCATCTTAGGTTATTTGCTTTCAGTATTGGCATCGACCTTGATTGAATCTCGTTCAAAGGAAATCAAAGGCATGTCTGATCTTAATGTTGAATCTCATATTTTATTAGTTCATTTTCAAAGTCATAACCGTAACTTAGATATAATTCATGAACTACGTCATGACAGCAAAACGCGTGATTTACCGATTGTGCTAATTGATGAGAATCTTGAACAATTGCCCCATGATTTTATCAAACTTAGCGTGCATTTTATCAGAGGTAATCCTTCTAAAGAAAGTGTTCTGAATCGCGCTTGTGTAAAGCAGGCGAAATACGCTTTGGTGCTTGCCGCTAATAATAACTCTAGTGCTGATGACCATACCCTCGCTGCGGCATTAACTATTGAATCACTTAATAAAAGCATATTTACCGTTGCTGAATGTCTTGATCCAGAAAGAGTTGAACTGATGCGACGTTCTGGTTGTGATAGTGTTGTTTGTGTCGCAGGTATGGCTTCATCATTTTTAGTACAAGAAATTTCTGATCCAGGAGTACAAGCAGTAGTAAGTGAATTAAGCTCTAATCGTTTTGGCCAACAAGTTTATATAACTGCAATAGAACAAATGCAAGATTGGAGTTTTGCCGAACTACAATCATATTTGCAAAAACAAGGTTATCTCGTCTTAGGAGTGCAGTGTGGTGACGAATCACGTATTAATCCCGGCAATTCTTTTATAATTAATGCCAATGATCAAGCTATTTGTGTCGGCGCTCAACGTCCTGCTCCGATTAGAATTTCTTAATTAAGTATGCCACTAGTTACCAGGTATTAATAGTGGCGAAACTCTATTATTAACCATTAGAATTATTTTTTATAACAACTCGACTATTGCGCCAAAATGAACGCAATCCCAGTATAAGCACGGCAACAGAAATAGCGCCGCATACCAATCCCCAAAACCAATATGGCAAAATTAATGCCGCCTGTATCTGCGCTACATCAGATGGCATCGCACCTTTTGAAGTCATCGCAACTTTGGTAAATAAATAATCGGCTCGCACAAAAACACTAATTGTTAGTTGTACCGCTAATAATGCTAATGCAAATTGATTAACCGAATTATTAGCTTTAATGGATATAAAAAGTAGCAATACCCCAATTGCCGCAATGAAAGTAAAACCAAAAATATTGCGCACCCAAATTATACAAGTAAGAAGAAAAAACACCGCGACTAAAACAAGAGCTGCGCGTGCCAGGCGGGGTCGAGCAGCTAATGGAAAAAATACCGCCGCGGTAAATGCCGGGCCCACAAGACCACCCGCACTAGTAACAGCTTGGCTTAATCGTCCACCACTGCCTGATATTAAAGCTGCTCCTGAACCATCTGCATAAAGATTAAATGAATGAAAATTATAACCGACAATTAGGCCAGCTATTCCATGTCCCATTTCATGAACAATGGTTGATAATAGTAATAATGGATATCCAACTATACCACCGTATGGTAAAAATATAATTACCAGGCTAAAAATACTGGCAATAATTAATGCAACTCTTGGATTCATATTAACGCTACTAATAACCTACTTATTGGTTATTTGATAGCTTTAATTAAAATAACTCTGCTTGAAATGTTAGTTAATCGTTATTACAAGTAATCGAAATTAGGGTATCATCCATGTTTGCAATCAAATTACCTGTGCTTGACATAGGGTTTTAACCTGCCCAACTAAAACCTTTTGCATTTGAACGTCGCCTTGTTCATATGCTGAATACTTTTCAAGTGCACATTTCACGCAAAAGAAACTTTTCGCAATTAAACATCTTGCTTGCAAAATAGCCTTAACATATTAAAAAGCAGAAAGGTGCTTATGGATTTTATAACAAATTTACCCATTTGGGCTTTAGTAATATTTATTTTTGTAATGCGTATTATCGATGTTTCACTTGGTACTGTACGTACCTTGGCAATCGTAAATGGCAGAATAAAGCTCGCCGTTTTTTTAGGCTTCATTGAAGTATTGATCTGGATTTCAGTAGTATCGCAAGTAATCATTAGAATTCATGAACATATCGTTGTGGCATTAGCTTTTGCTGGTGGTTTTGCTACTGGTAATGCAGTTGGTATTTTATTTGAAAAAAAATTAGCATTAGGCAACGCGGTAGTACGAATTATTTCTGCTGGTAGCGGTGAAGCCATTGTGAAAGCTATTCGCGAGGCTGGTCAAACAGCGACAACCTTTGCTGGTCAAGGCCGAGATGGACCAGTTACCTTAATCTATATTAGATGTTCTCGAAGAAAAATTTCTGAGTTCATCACCCTCGCACGTAAATTAGACCCTCAATCGTTCTGTGCAGTTGAACGCGCTGATTCTTGGATCAGCACCGGACGCTCAGCGGTTGTTAATCCGACAGGATGGCGTGCCTTTTGGAAAAAGAAATGATTGAGTGTTGATATGAATATGAATGATAGATCAGCGTCAAATAGCCATACTTTAAAAAGCTATGCCAAACTACCTTTAATACTTTTGATTATATACGCAGTTCTTTGTTTGCTAAGTCTACTCGCACCCAAAGCCGGGCGATTAAATTGGCTAATGGAAGTTGCACCTGCACTCATCGGTATTATGGTGTTATTTGTGACCTATAAAAAATTTCCTATGTCTCGTTTAATATATTGGGGTGTTTTCATCCACGCATTAATTTTATTATATGGCGGTCATTATACTTATGCTGAAACACCATTAGGCAATTGGGCTAAAGAACTCTTTCATCTAAGTCGTAATCACTATGACCGCGTTGGCCATTTGGCCCTAGGTTTTTTTCCGGCACTAATCATTCGCGAAGTGCTATTGCGTAAAACTCCCCTTCGTCGCGACGGGTGGTTTACATTCATTATTCTTTCTGTTATTCTGGCAATTGGCGCTTTTTGGGAGCTGCTTGAATGGTGGACGACCTTGCTAGTGGCCTCTGATGTTGGCACTGCTTTTTTAGGTACCCAAGGTGATATTTGGGATGCGCAATGGGATATGTTTCTAGCAATAGTGGGTGCGGCTATTTCGTTGCTGCTACTCTCAAAACGTCATGACCGATCGATGAAATTAGTACCAACATAGTGAGCGTTTTACTAAAAGGCAATTAAACATGAAAGAATTTCCATTGTTTATGAAAAACCAGAGTAACCGTGTGCCCGCTAGTGCACAAAATACTGAAGATATTGAAGGATACTATTACGATGGGCCTGGTGGTGGTCAAATGGCGTTCTGGACTTACCATGCCAATAGAGTTTCTCAAAAGCATGTGCATGATTTTGATGAGTATTTTGTTGTCGTTGCGGGTCAATTTACTGCGTGCTTTGAAGACAAAGAGGGCTA
>JAFGEK010000105.1 GCA_016931625.1 Deltaproteobacteria bacterium
ACGTAGTAAATCTTTAATAAAAGCTGAGACACCCAAAGTACCTTGTTCATCAAGTACTCTAATAGTTTCAGAGCCAATAACCGCAATATCTACTTTGTTATGTAAATATTTTAGATCATCACGTTTACGCACGCCAAAACCAACTGCCAATGGTATATTAGTCGCAGCGCGACAACGTTTGAAATATTCTTCAAGTTCAAAAGCAAATAGAGTTTCAGCACCAGTAACACCCTTGCGAGCGATACAATATATAAAACCACTAGCGTTTGATGCGATTTCGTTTAAACGTTGCTTTGTAGTATTGGGTGAGAAAAGAAAAATTGGTTCGAGATTTTTGGTACGCATTGCGGATAAATATTCACGACCTTCTTCGTGGGGTAAATCTGGTATGATAGCGCCACGGATATTTGCCTGACACATTTCATTAGTAAAGCGGGCAATTCCGCGCGTAAAAGCGATATTATAGTAACTCATAAAAACAAATGGAATATGATGACGCGCAGTTACTTTATGAGCAAAGGCCAAACAATCATCTACGGTAGTGTGGTTAGCTAAGGCATGTTGATTGGCTCGCAATATTACGGGACCATCAGCAATAGGTTCAGAAAACGGAATTTGTAGTTCCATTAAATCGACACCAGCCTCAACCATTGCATCAACAATTTTTAATGAGGCATCAAGGCTGGGATAACCAATTATAATATGGGTCATTAGCAACAAACGGCGATTTTGTAGGCGCTCACGGATATATGTTTCTAACATGTTAATTCTCAACATTAATTTGGTTTAAGAATTGGCTTTATCACGAATGAATTCTTTCCAGGCCGGATCGTTAAAGGCTTGTGCAATAGTGAAAATATCTTTATCACCACGCCCGGATTGGTTGATAAGAATAATATCTTGTGAAGTTAAAGATGGCGCTTCTTTAAATGCCTGTACAAAGGCATGAGTTGATTCAAGTGCTGGAATCAAACCTTCTTTACGAGTAGTTAATTGCAAGGCTTCGATAACTTCAGTATCTAACGCCGCTTCAAAACGTACCCTACCAATATCACGATAATGAGATAATAGTGGCGAGACACCAGTATAGTCTAGACCAGCAGCAACACTATGAGTGTGTAGCATTTGGCCGTCGCTATTTTGCAAGAAGTAACTACGATATCCTTGAGCGACACCAAGTTTACCATCACTTGAGGCTAAACGTGCGGCATGCTCACCAGAAGGTATACCTTTGCCACCAGCTTCAACGCCAATAAGTTCGACCTCTTTATCTTTAAGAAAGCCACTGAATATACCTAAGGCATTTGAGCCACCCCCTACGCAGGCATAGATACGGGTTGGTAGTTTACCGGTTTCATCAATTATTTGTTGCCGCGCTTCTTTACCTATGATCGATTGAAAATAAGTAACCATGGTTGGGAAAGGATGCGGACCACAAGCAGTGCCAAGCACATAATGAGTAGTATCCATATTGGCAATCCAATCACGAAACGCAGCATTTATGGCGTCTTTTAAGGTGCGTGAGCCGTCTTTTACCGAGATAACATTTGCACCTAAGCGTTCCATCCAAAATACATTGGGTCGTTGTCTCTCAACATCAACCTCACCCATATAGACAGTGCAATCAAAACCAAATTTAGCCGCCATAGTGGCAGTAGCGACGCCATGTTGTCCGGCGCCAGTTTCAGCAATAACGCGAGTTTTACCCATGCGTTTAACTAACAAACCTTGTCCCATAACATTGTTAGCTTTATGAGCTCCGGTATGGTTGAGATCTTCACGTTTTATATAGATGCGTGCGCCACCAAAATGACAGGTTAGGTTTTCAGCAAAGGTAATAGGAGTTGGCCGACATGAATATGTCTGCATTAATTTTTCAAATTGTGGCCAGAAAATAGGATCATTACGAGCTCCAAGAAAAGCTTCTTCAAGTTCGTCAAAAGTAACAGTTAAAATTTCGGGGACATAAGCGCCACCGAATTGACCAAAGTAGCCACGGTCTTTCATGATGTTTTATCTCGCGTTAAAGTCGTAGCACTCAAACTAGCAGTTGTATTGAGAGTTTGGGTTAGTGCCACTCTAAAAGTTACAACCAGCATACGTGCATAAAATGCATTAAGGGCGTTACCAAAATCTAAAGTGCGTTCAACTAGTAATACACTAGCATCAGCATCGATTTCTAAAATTTCAGCTTCAAGTGCAGTAGCACTGTGCGCGCGCAGGGTTTGATGACCACTAGTAGGGCGACGATGATAGTGATGTTCGACCAGTGCTGAAAGTGGTTCATGACTTAGCGGCAACTTTTCAAATTCTGGAAAAGTTGATTGTTGCAGCGCCATTTGTTCGAGTAAGACCGGTTTGTTATCAAGACTACCGACACGAGTGAAAACATAACCGCTTTGGCTAGCAAGCGGACCAGTCTCAGATGGTAAATGGTTAAGTAAACGTGGAGGTGAAATGATAGTGGTAATTAATTCAAGACCAGCGCCATGAAAGGCTGCTGCTGTGCCCCCTAAGGTGAAGAGATCAACAGGTTCATGTGAGGCTACAACAAAAGTGCCAGCGCCACGGCGCCGTTCAAGCAAACCGCGACGTACCAAACAATCAGTAGCTTGACGTACGGTTGGACGACCAATACCAAAGGTTTTAGCGAGTTCAGGCTCAGAGGGAATACGCCCATCTACTGGCAATTCGCCAGAGCGGATCTGTCGGCTTAATTCATCAGCAAGTTGGCGATATAAAGGAGTAGGTGACTGATGGTTTAACATGATTGTGACAATAACAGGCACTTGTTAAGTTGTCAAGACAACTTAACAATATAATCTTTTATTTAATTAAAAAGAGAGATAATAAATGGTTAAAAAGAGATAAAAAATAATTTTTAATCATCCCATAAAATCGCGAAAATTATCAATGGCACGTGGCGATAAGGTAAAGTTTTTTTGTTTTTCTTCACCTAAAGTTCGTTGTGGTACTGGACCATAGTCATGGCCGGGCATAACGATGAGTTCATCAGGCAAAGATGCGATGATGCTGGTAAGAGAGTGATACATAGCACGAGAGTCAGAGCCTGGTAGATCAGTACGCCCACAACCTTCAATAAAAAGGGTATCGCCCGTAAATAAATACTTATCCGCGACCAAGCAAATACCGTCGAAAGAATGACCAGGAGTATGTAAACAGCGAATTGGTAAGTTGCCCAACATTAGAATTTCTTCATGCTTAAGTTTTATATCGGGATTTGTAGGTGCATCTTGGTGAGCGACTAATTTAGCGCCTATTGAGCGTAAATATTGATTACCACCAATATGGTCGAAATGTGCATGGGTGTTAATGACATAGCGAAGGTTTAAATGGTATTTTTGCAGCTCAGCTTCGAGGCGATCTAACTCAGCAGTTGGGTCAATAACTACGCCACTACCACCTTCTTGATCACCAATAATATAAGCAAAATTGCGCATAGGACCGACTTCAAGTTGAGATACTAACATTTATACTCCGTGTTTTAAGATAAATTTTTTAATGGATGTCGTCTTGCAGCACAATAAGCTGCAGCAGCAAATCCAATGACTAAACCAAAGGCAATATAACCTGTAATTGCTAACCAATCTTCGATAGATGTTGGGGATATGAGCGACTGCCAAAGCTTAGATTTTGCAAGCGGAATATTATCATGAAGAGCTTTTAAAATTTTAAGTACTAACGAAAAACTAGCCGCAAAAACAATACCAGCAAAACAACCTAATAGACCACGTATAAATAACGCTAAGTGCGATAAGGGTGGTAATGTGTTAGAATTGCTATCTATATTAAATATAATTTCCCTGGCGCCCAACGGTGCAAAACGCCGTAGCATTATTAGCCCTGGGGCTGCGCAAAAAACGGTAAAGATAAAAAATTCGCGCCAGCCAATAGCGTCAACTACAAAACCAGCAATCGGGCCAACTACGGTGCGGCCAATAGCAAAAATGCTGCTAAGCAGGGCAAATTGAGTAGCGGAAAATCTTTTATCAGTAAGACGCAGTAATAAGACATCGAGGGCTCCGGTAGCTAAACCCACAGTTGTTGATTCGATTGCCATGGCAGTGTACATGATTGGACGACTAATACCGATGCTAGCAACAACAGCATAACCAAGACCTGATAAGGCTTGCATAAAGCCAAAAATCCATAATGAGCGACCCAGGCCAATACTTATGGTGAGTGCACCTCCTAAAAAGGTGCCAAACATGATGCCACCAAGGCTTATAGTGCCACTGGCAATACCGACATCTATATTATTGTAGCCTTTTTCTATTAAAAACGGGCGAATGAGGGCCATAGCCAAATTATCTGCAAGTTTATAAAGCAATATAAAACCAGCAATTTGCAAAGCTGATGATTTAGAAAAAAAGCCAACAAAGGGCTCCCATATTGCAGCGCGTAAACTGCGAGGTGGTAGTTGAGCATTTTCGGGTTCAGGCGCAAATATAGTTACTGGCAGAAGCAAGAAAAAAATTAGTGCTTGGCATAAAAGCGTAACTTGCCAGCCAAGATAAGGCCAAAGGGTGATTGAAATATTACCGGCTAACCACATGCCAATACGATAAAGTGCAGTGCGTGAGCCGGCTGCGAGACCTTGTTCGTCAGGGCGAAGTGACTCAACAGCATAGGCATCAATAGCGATATCTTGTGATGCTGAAGCAAAGGCGATTAACAAGGTTAATGCTGCGATAGCAGCTACCTGCGGATTTACTGCATAAGAGGCAAGAATACCTACTAGAAGCGCAAGCAGTAGCTGCCAAAAGAAAATCCAACCACGCTTATGTCCAAAAATTGGCAGACTAAAACGATCTAGTATAGGTGCCCAGACAAACTTAAAAGCATAGGGTGCCTGCGCCAAAGTAACTAACCCGATGGTTTTAATATCGATGCCAGCTGTTGCTAGCCATGCTGGTACACAAACAAGCACCAAACCAAGGGGGGCACCTGATGAAAGTGAAAGCAGGGTTACTGCGCCAAAACGCCAACTTTTTGCTGCATTAGCTATGCTGTCGATCGTGTTTGTACGATTTTTGGCCATTGGCACCCAATACATGGGCTTGTAGGTATTGGGCCAGAAAATAATAACTTGTTTTTTTATTTGAACAATGCGACGTCAAAGAGCGTCAAAGTGACATAAATATTGGTATTGGTGTTACATAAGTGTTATCGAAAGCTAAATAAATGAGCATGCAACAACAAACAACAGTTTGCCCAAATATAAATATCGATAGTGATATCGATGATGTGACTTTTAGCTCTTCCCAACCTAGCGCTAGCATTTTTAAAATTGAAATTGCTCGATTAGCTCGATCGCAACTAAGTTCTCTGATTGCCACAGGTGTTGATTTTGCTATTGTAGCATTATTACTATCGCTACGGGTGCATTATCTGATTGCAGCTGTTTTAGGTGTATTAATCGGTGCAGGTATTGATTTTTCAATTAAAAAATGGTGGGCATTTGCTGCTCGTGGCGGCATGTTGCATCGGCAAATGCTGCGTTACGCAATGGTAAGCGCTACCTCGGCAGGGTTAAATGCGTTAATTGCATATATCTTAGTTGATGGTTTGCAAATGCAAGAATTTACAGGTGTAGCAATTGCAGCTGCAATTGTAGGCATTGCATGGAATTACCCAATGCAACGTTTTCATGTTTTTGCTGGCGCGTTTAAGACTGTAGCAGCCAAGTAACGCTATGTTAACCGGGTCTGGTATTGGTTAATAGATAGTCGGTGTTATTTAGGTGTTGTTTTTATTATTAATTAGTTAGGATATATGGGGATGAAAACTATTTTATTGCTGAGTTTATTAATCACCACCACGGCACAAGCTGAACGGATCAAAATTGCCGTGCTACCTACGCAATATGATAAAATCAGTGCGAAATTAATTCCAAAAATTTTCGATGAAAGCGTACTCGCAGGTGTGCAAAATGTCAGCAATTTTCAAGTCATTGGTCAAGATGATATTGCGGCAATGGTTGGTTTTGAAAAACAAAAAGACATCATAAGCCGCAGTGAAGTTAGTTGTTTAGCCAATATTGGTGGGGCGTTGGGTGTAGATCGTGTAGTCTCGGTTAAAATCGCTCGTGTAGATGAGGATTGGCTGGTTACTACTAAGCTTATTAATATTAAAAATGTTACTGTAGAATCCCGTACTAATGACCTAATTAGCGGTGATACAAAAGAATTGATTACTGCTATCAATCCAATTTTGGCCAAGTTATTTGTTAGCTTATCTAGCTTTAGCCCAACTACAACATCGTCATCTTCATCAATAAGTACTACCAACCAGACTTCAGCTAAATCCAACAAATTGGTGAAACGCTTTGTTATTACTGATTTTGAACAACCCGAGAATAGACCGCAATTACAATTTTATAAAGACCCAACCGCTTCTACCAGAGGTATAATTTACACCCAACAGTTAGCGCATAATGGCAAATGGTCTCTAAAAATAGAAAGCGAAATATCAGATTATTTATCTGTCGCTTATAACCTATCTCCAGCAAAAGCTAATTGGTCAGATATGACCACTTTCGCCCTATGGGCCAACTCTAAAACCTCTTATCCCTATTTTGGCGTTGAACTCGAAGACGCACAGGGAGAACATTTTACCGCTTTAGCTAAGTCACCATTTAAGAAATGGGAGCGAGTCACTATTGCTCTTAGTAATTTTTCACCTCGTAAAGATTATCAACCACCAGAATCTAAACAAAATGGTAAAATTGATTACCCGATAAAAAATCTTATTTTCCTTTTCAATAACTATTATTTGACCGAACAAAATTATAAAACAAATGATTTGAGCTATCGGTATTATTTTACACTTAATATAGATGATATTGAGATTACCAACGAATAAATAGCGAGCGGTGTGAACTTAAACCAGAACTAATAAAACTGGGCATATTAAAGATGTCGGCATTTTTTACTTGGGGCTCAAGCTCTATAACTTGGGGGCATTATAGGGGTAGTTGTTTAGCGAAAAAATGGAAAAAAGGTATCTACAAGAATCGATAGAAGGTAAAAAAGTAATATTGAAAAAATATGAGATTGGTCTTGCCCAGAAGATGTTTGAATTTATCTGTAAAGATAGAGAAAGACTTAGCCGTTATCTTCCTTGGGCACCTCATATTAAATCAGTTGATGATGAGATAAAATTTATTGAGGAATCATTAGCGGCTTGGAAACAATATTTAAGTGCCAATTACTCGATTTTCAGTAAATTTGATATGGAATATCTTGGCAATGTTAGCGCTTTTAATTTCGATTGGACTAATGAAAGTTGTGAAATCGGCTATTGGATACTCGGTGATTATGAAGGAAAAGGCTTCATTAGAGATGCCGTTGATATGCTTGAGAACGAACTTTTACTAGTAGGCTTCAACAGAATCGTCATAATGTGTGAGAAAGAAAATCAAAGATCAGGTTGCATACCTAAGTCTTTAGGGTACGTACTTGAAGGAGAATTGCGAGAGTTAAAGAAGTACCATGATAAATTTGTAACGCTCGAAGTTTATTCAAAACTGAGAAGAGATAATCAATTTTAGGTAGTCCTGTAAGTTTAATTTATTCGAGGCGATGTTAAGTAGGGGAAATTCGCGAAGTGCCCGTTTGCCGAGCATCGACTGGCATTTATGGCGTGGATAGCTGCGCCGTAGTGTGCATGATGAAAATAAAATTTAAGATGAGAATGATAATAGAAGAAAAAACAGTATTTACAAAAATACTAAGTATGACTATCATTTAATTCCTTGCTGGCGCCAGCGCTAACGATCGCCACAAAAAAAAGTACTTCTTACACGCTGGCGCAAATCGATGAGGTTTGAAGTAGGAGTGTATTTTAGCAGGAGACGCTAAAACCATCGAAATAACAATGAGTTAATGTCGTTTGGCACCGTGTGCTGTGGCACCGTGTGCTGTGACTTGATGAGCCAGTGTTTGTTAACACGCGGCATACTAGCATTAAAGAATCATCGTTTTATCGTTTGTTTCATCGTATGTTAGCTGAAGCTGAGTTATCAGGTAGAGGAGTTAGGCCACATACTTTACGCCATACCTTTGGCTCAATGCTGTGTGAGCGTGGGGTACCAGTACCGTATGTAAAAGAATTGCTGGGTCATGAAGATATTGGTTCAACTATGATTTATGTGCATTCAACACCAGCGGCGCTACGGGACGCGGTGCGCAAGTTAGCCGAGTGAATACTTAAAGCGCGCCAGATCACGGGTCGCGGTAGGGACGGCCCTTGCGGACCGCCCCCCGCACGGATCCCAGCGGGCGCTGCTAACGCACT